>NZ_CAWUDM010000016.1:0-83940 GCF_963920855.1 Nostoc sp. CCY0012
GAAAAAAGGCAGGGGGGCAGGGGGCAGGGGGGAAATTTCTGCGTTACTCCCTACTCCCCACTCCCTACTCCCTACTCCCTAATTTTGTAACTGACAAAGCAATAACCCAACCCACTGCTGTGGATCAGTCCACACATGAAGCGGTGTTAAACCTTGTGCGGTGAGTTGCTGTTGAATAGTTTCCAGGTCAAATTTGCGGGAAATTTCCGTGAGGATAGTTTCCCCTGGAGAAAAATTAACAGTGACGTTGAGAGCTTTTAATTCTACAGTTTGCGATCGCAAGCTGCGTAAATGCATCTCGATTTGATTTGCTGTTTCGTTATAAAATGCCCAATGTTCAAACTGCGCGGTATCAAAATTGCCCTCAAACCGTTGATTTAAATGCGCCAACATATTCAGGTTAAATGCTGCTGTTACACCTTGGCGATCGTTGTAAGCTGGTTCCAAGATATTTTTGGGCTTTTGTAAATCTATCCCTAATAAAAAATATTCACCCACTTGCAGCGCATTGGTAATTTGGGACAAAAATAAATCACACTCTTGGGGCTGGAGATTACCTAAAGTGCTACCAATAAAAGCAATCATCCGATTGGGTAATTGGGTAGGTACAAGTTGTGCTAATGCTAATTCGTAGGTTCCCGCAAGTGCATGAACTTGTAAAGAGGGATAATCAGCTAATAGCTGCCTAGCACTACTTTCTAATATCCCAGCACTCACATCAATAGGAAGATAGCGCAGGGGATAGTCTAACTCCTGGTAAGCATCCAAGAGGATTCGGGTTTTTGTCGAGCTACCACTACCAAGTTCGACTAATTCACAAGCACCTGTTATCTGGGCAATTTCACCAGCATACTCCTGTAAAATCGCAGTTTCTGTGCGTGTCAGATAATATTCTGGTAATTCACAGATTTGTTCAAATAGCTCAGAACCCTGATCATCGTAAAAGTAACAAGCAGGAATAGTTTTGGGTGTTTGAGTTAATCCCTTAATGACATCATTGCCTGTATTGGGGACAACTACGCGATTTGCTGCTACCAAATGCTGTACCTGCAAACGCTGTTCAACGCTGTTTTCCAGTGTCACCTTGGTGCTAGCAACTTTAGATATTGACATTCAACCTCCGTATGTTTGGCGTAATAGGTTCCATTTGTTGGGCAAACCTTTACCCCAGCCAGTGAAACACATAGCTATAGCTCATAACATCACGCTTGAGCCAGATTAATCAAGCTTTCAAGCTAACATTAGATATTTTCTCTGATTCCCAACCAAAAGGTTGACACAATTGCGAACTGCAAACTGCAAATTGTTTAGTTAGTCAGCTGCACAACGAAATCCAGCGAACATTTCGCGCATGTGGGGATAATACCAGTTACGAAAACTAGAACGCAGTACCCAAGGGCGTGTTGCCCAACTACCGCCTTTTAAAACGCGATGTTGTTGATCAAAATAAACTTGTGAGTAACCGATGTAAGGGTAACTCTGAAAACCTTTGTAATTATCAAACCAAGAAGCCGTCCATTCCCAGACATTGCCGAGAGTATCGTATAAGCCATAGGCACTTTGTCCTTTTGGATAGGCATCTACTGGCGTAGTCTGACCAATGAGGCGATAGCGAAGCGCTCCGTAGGAATCGCAGTTACAATTTTCCGATGTAGGTAATTCATTACCCCACGGATAGATGCGGCGACAATTAGCTTGAGCATCCCAACTAGCAGCTTTTTCCCACTCGGCTTCTGTTGGTAGTCTTTTTCCCACAAACCGCGAGTATGCTTCGGCTTCATACCAACTCACACCATAAACTGGGTGATTATCCACATTGCGATCGCCACACCAGTAAAGTGGTTGTATTATCTGCTCAGTTTGTCGCCATTGCCATCCCGCCTCTGACCACCAGCGATAATTTTCATAGCCTCCCGCTGCCATGAATACCCGATACTGCCCACAAGTCACCGGGTACTGATCAATATAATAAGTGTTTAAATATACTTTATGTGCAGGTTGCTCATTATCCAGAGCATCTATAGAATCTTGCCCCTGCTCAAACTCCCCCGCCGGAATTTCCACCATCTCTGTAATATTACTGTAAGAAGGGGCATCATTTACTTTTTTCTCCAGCGCCCCCTCTTCCCTTTTCAACAGTTCCCACACAAAGCTAATAATTTCACTATGTTGGCTTTCATGCTGAATCAAAAAGCGCCACAAACGTTCTTCACGTTCAATATCAACTACTTCCAAGTGTTCTAAAACTTTGTTTCTTACCGTGTCCAGATAATAGAGAATTTCCTCTAAATTAGGTAATTGTACACGTTCTGATTTCGGTAAACCATCAGCCGCCAATAGTTTGCGATATTGGGGAAACAAGCAAGGTAAACCCGCACTATGTTCTAGTAACCACAAAGACTCAATATAAGCAATGTGACCTAAATGCCAGCCAACGGGACTAAAATCAGGATGAGGCTGACTACGAAATGTCGAGTCGTCCATCCCCTCAAACAACTTTAGAGTTTTATGACGACACTCATGTAAAGCACAAGCAATAGATTCTTTGACACTAGATTTGGTCAACTTGGATAACACAGTCTTCTCCCACACTGATAATGCTATTTTCTGGAAAAGCAGTCCAATTACCAGTAAATAACGGTTCAGAGGCAATAATTACAGATTGAGGAAAATTTAAATCATCTCTGAGCCAATAAAGCGATGGCGCAGGTGCATTAGAGGCAAAGCGGGAAGCAATCAAACGATTTCCATCACTAAAAACAATGTTGGCTGAAACTTTGATTGTATGGCGTTTTGCCATTTCTAATAAAGTTACTAATGTATTGCGTAAAGCATATTCTGGAGGTCGATGTTTGTTAATTTGAGTCTGGGAAAGTAGCAAGGCGAAAATGTGTTCCGAATCAGTATTCCCATTAATTTTTTCGTAAAAATCGTGAGTTAAAATACTACGGATTTTGCGGTGTAATGTTTTGCGAAAATTTTCAATAAATCCATTGTGAATGAATAGCTGTTGTTGATAACTAAAAGGCTGACAATTAGCAAAATCTAAAGCTTGTCCTTCTGTAGCGCTGCGAACATAAGCTAGTAAACACTTAGATTCTACATAACGGCTCAAATCAGGTAAATTTACATCATTCCAAATAGGTAGTGTATTTTTATACGTAAAGGGTTCAGCCTCTTTTTGATGATGATACCAACCCACACCAAAACCATCTGCATTGACAACCCCAGAAGTCATTTCGCGTGGTTGGTAACTCTGAACTATTAAAGAATGTTCAGGTTTATACAATATTTTTTCTAATGAAACAGGTAAACCTATATAAGCGAGTAAACGGCACATGTATAAAAAAATATATAAATAGAAAGACTTATTGAAAGTTTGTAGTCAGCGGCTCTAGCCCTTTAAAGCCTGGAAACAGAGCGATAAATCGCTCACTACGAACGAAACCTTATTTTACATTTAATTTTGACTTTGCCTGATTCGTAGATAAAATTGTGGAAATTTTGCTTGGTAGTTGACGACTCTAGCCAGGATGACAGTCCTCGAAAGGACACAAGAGAAAAGTCCTGCCCTTTCTGTGTGTCCTTTTTGGTAGGGTATTATCAATGCTTCTGATGCTACTAAAGACCCTCAATTAGCCAAACAAAGTCCCTTCGATGGCGTTAAGAGCCTTTTCTAAATCATCATTAACAATTTTTACATCAAATTCGTCCACAGCTTGAATTTCTTCTTCAGCACGGCATAGACGACGGGCGATCGCTTCTTCCGAATCTTGGGCGCGACCACGTATCCGTTGTTCTAATTCATTTAGGGAAGGCGGTAAAATAAAAATGCTGAGGGCAGCAGGGAAGGAAGCACGGATTTGTCTTGCCCCTTCTAGTTCAATTTCTAGCACCACTAACTTACCAGATTGAACTTGGTTAAGCACTGCTTCACGGGGTGTACCGTAATAGTTACCAGCAAATTCTGCCCACTCTAAGAATTCACCTTGAGCAATTAATTGTTCAAACTTACTACGGCTAATAAAGTAATAATTTTTGCCATCAGTTTCTCCTGGACGAGGAGAACGAGTCGTCACGGATACAGAATAATAAAGTTCCGGATGACGTTTTAATAGCGCTTGCATTAAAGTTCCTTTACCAACCCCACTAGGGCCAGTTAAAACAATCAGCCTACCTGGAGATGGGCATTCTTTGGTAGTAGCGCTACTCTGGGTGGGTAAAACTTGCATCATCCGTTTAACCTGTGAATTAATCAATCGACATTATGTATGAGTCATTAGCTTTATGTTCGTTATCAGAAAAATCTTTGACGAACAAATTTGTAGCACGGGTGACAGAAAACTTGTCTAATTCACATGGTACGGCCGATGTGGTGCAAATAGGGGTAGGGTTATTGACCTACATTACATGAAGTCAATTATCTACAGCATGATGATCGCGAGAAATCACAAAGCGGTTCGCTACCGTTTCCGGTTGAATCGCTGACAAAATCACGTGGCTGGAATCAGTGATAATTACAGCCCTAGTCCGACGACCATAAGTTGCATCCACTAGTTGACCTCTGTCCCGCGCATCGGTAATGATCCGTTTAATGGGCGCAGATTCGGGGCTAACAATGGCAACTACTCGGTTAGCAGACACAATGTTACCGAAACCGATATTGATTAATTGTATTTCCATAAAAAACAGACACCAAATGTGGTGTGACAAACTGGTAAGGTATTTATTCCCATGTTATCCCCAAAAAATCGCAGTTACAACGCTTTACGACAAGCTTCCCTGAGTTTTTAAAGGACAAATGGGTTTTTTAGCTAATAAATAGCTAAATCTACTGAAAATATTCCCCAAGACATATGCGAAACCGTAAAAATACAATCTAATTAATGGATGTAATGTTACTTTGAGTAAAAATCTCGATTAAAACTGGATGTCGTCAGAATTTTCCTCAGTCTGGAGACTGATAAGTAGCAAATATTGTTTCTTCGACTTAGATATTACCTATTCAGCTTTGTCTAAAATTTTAGGTGAAAATATAGATTGATCTGCTGATACTGCCTCACAAAATAACTAGAGGTTCTGTATGAATAAGCAAGAAACGATCAAGAAACAGAAGAGAAATGCATGAATTATTAAATTTTCACAACGAACAGTTTTTACAGCAGTCGTTGACTCACCGTTCCTACGTTAACGAAAATTCTGGTGAAATGCATCATGAACGCCTAGAGTTTTTAGGCGATGCCTTACCATACTTAAATTAATTTGCTGTCTTCTTCAGTATTTGCCATCTTTCTCGCAGTTGATTCAAGTTAGGTGCATGACCACCATAACGCCAGCCTACATAAGCTTGGCAAATTTCATCTATTACCTCAGCCGTTGCTGGGGGATGATGCTGGTGTACTCCGCTGGCATACTCTAGAGGTGTTTGTGCTGGATGTTTAGTCAGACCTTTAATTGATGCCCATTCCAGCATTTGCTGATATAAATTTTCCATCGGGGGCAATTTCTTCAACCAACGGCGCTTCAGCCATTCTTGCCACTGTTCCCAACCTAGCCAACCCAAAAAGGCTGTTGTGGTCGCCACAATTAGGCCGGTCAATATACCCAGCCAACCTTGAGAAAATAAAGCCAAGAACCAAGCGATCGCCCTAGTCAACCAGCTAAATATAATTCCCAATACATGATTGAGGAATCCCGTTACTGGAGAAGGTAACCAACCAGCCACCCATTGCCAAAACTGCCGCAGCACACTAAATGTCTGAATATCCTCAATGGAAGGGGGAATCAAAGGCTGATTGGGAATGGGGTTAAAGGCGAACCAGCCATATCTAGGGAAATACACTTCTGTCATCGCAAAAGCATCTGTGTTGCGGACAACGTACATTCCTGTAAAGGGATTAAACTCTCCTGCACCAAACCCCGCAACTAGCCGCGCTGGGATACCAACGGAACGCAGCATGACCGTGAGAACTGTGGAGAAATGGTCTGGATAGCCGCCTTTATGCTTGAATAAAAAAGCCTCTACCAAATCTTCGTCTTCCCCTAAAAACGGTAGTCCTAAGGGATTTTCGGGAATAGAGTAGTTTTGTTTGAGATACTGAGCTAAATAAAGTGCTTTTTCGTAAGTTGAATCTAAGGTTTTAGAAGACTGTGATATTCGTTCTTGATTATAGTTGGCAATAATTTCTTCAGTACGTTGCCGGACTTTTTCGTTAATTTCTGGAGGAACTTGCAGATAATATTTTTGAATATTTGGTGGATACTTAGTAGAAGTTTCACCTAATAAAGTGCGATCGCGGTAAGGGACTTCAGAAATCACAGTATAGGTGAGTCCTTCAGATAAACTCACAGGCGATCGCAACCCATTTTCTTGATCAACAGCAATAATTGGCGTGGGAAAGTAAATTTCTTTGGGATGCGCCATAGCCGGTATCAGGTTAGGCAAGTCTGACACCACTGTGTAAGTTTGGACTATTTCTCTAGTACGACCAGTAAATATTGGTAAAGGTAGACGTATTTGGTAAGACCAAGGAGATCGCCTGTGGGTACTAACTTCCTCATTGCGAGAAATCTCCCATCCTTTGCCGGTGTAATGGTCAAATGCTAATACTCGCCAAAATCCTTCGATTTGCGATCGTACCCGCATGACTACCTTAGGGGTCATTTCTCCCCGCAGGTTTTGGTTAATCTGGCTATTAAAACCGTAATAAAAGCTTTGATCTAAACTACCTGGTTGACCTGTTTGGCTTTGTCCCTCACCATTGCCATCACCTTGGCCATTAGCATTACCTGGGCGGACATAACCAGGATTAATAATGCTCCGACCTGTAAAATTATCCTGGACATTAATCGGCCCACTTACAGGAAAATTCCGCAGCTGATAGCCAGGGAATCTCGGTAAAACCGCAAAAATTGTCAGCCCTAGGGCGACAACTACTGTAAAAAGTAAAAAATAAACAGATAAATTAGAAGATAATTTTGGTTTTTTTGATTTTAAACTGGGGGTTTTTGCTTTATTCAGACCGAGTTGTGAGCGATAGTTTAATCCTAAAGTCGGCAAGGCGATCGCTAAAAATAACAGCAGCACTGGTGCAAAAGCCAGAGTTTGGCTGAGTGTTGCGGCTACACCCAATAAAATCAATCCGATAACTATGGAATAGCCCAAATCTTTACGCCGGGGCATATCAAAGCTATGGAGTATTTGCAGTTGAATCAATAACTCCGCCAATGCCAGTCGAGTATCATTCAATTCTCCCAGCAATCGCCCGAAGAAAGCACCCAAAGCAATTAACATGCCAATGGCGATGCAAAACTTTACTGGCACATTGGTACTATGGCGACGATAATAACTCCAACCAGCACCCACCATACTTAACGGCACTGCCCACAGACTAAACCTAGTCGCAGCCGAAATATCCGTGGCGACAATTCCCATGATTACCAACGCCAGCACTAGCACTCTTAAGGAAATTGCCTCTTCCACTTCCAGTGCAGGCGATCCTTGGGCATTTTGCCACTTGTAACGACCTAAAGGTAGAAGCCAAACCTGATTGATCCTGGATAAGTTAAACATTGAGATGTCAGCAAAGGGATGTTGTTATGCCATAGACACAATGTTGGGGATATAAACTGACTACCTTACTTGCTCATTTATATTGTTGATGCGAGTTCCTCTAAAGAAAACAGGAACTCCCCGAAGGTAGCCTTTGGGAGTTTAAGTATCTTATACATGTGTCATTTTGATTGCGGTTAATGTAGAAACCCTAATGATCGCTTGTTAAAAAGTAGAAGCCCTAATGATCTGTTACTAAAAACAAATCATCTTCAAAACCACGAAAACCATAGGATTGATCAGTGTTAATCAACCTCATATGCTCACGTTGGTCTGCACGCAATTCAAAACTCAAAAGTCAAAAAGCTTTTACTTTGAGATTTTGAACATTTTGAAGTATCCCTGTTGCGCCTTGCTGTCCTAAATTGTGGGGTTAATCACAAATAACAATGGCTGTGCGTCCAACTCTGGAAACTCAACTTCCAAAGTGTACGTCGGGTTAACTTGATTGCAGTATAACTCAACACTCAAAGCTCCCGGAGTCGAAGATTTTGCTACTGCTTGGTTGCCATCACCTTGCAGCTGCAAAATTCCCGCGGCGGGTAACTCACTTTGAACACGCAAATGCGTCATCTGACCCTGAGATTGGTATTCTACCCTCAGCTTCAGAGTTCCTTCGTTCGTTAGCCATTGTCTTTCTACTACTGGATTAGTGGATGACACTGGTAAAGTCAAATCGTCTAGCAGTTGTTTAGCTGCCATGAGTGACAATGCCATCTGTTGACGCGGCTGTAAATCTGAATAATCGCTCTGAATTTGCGGCATGGTTTCCAGAGTATCCACAGATCTATAGGTGCTTCTTAGCACCAATCCAGCTAGATCATTGATTGTTTGCGATTCGTTGGGGAAAAAGCTCTCTACTACCTGTACTAGTTTTGCCCCTAGAGGTAGTGAAGAAGTGATCATTCCTTGACATCTTTCCAAAAGTTCTTGGAAAACTTTCTCCGGTAAGGGGATGGGCAGATTCAGTTTTGACTGTTGTGCCATCCATCCCCAACTCGGAGTTAATGCTAGCGATCGCTCTTCTACAAAATCTGGGTACTCTACTAATTGAGACTCCCAAGGAAATAAAGGAGGGTGGTCTTCGACTTGGATTTGTAGCCGACGTTTAAGGACGGCTTGGAAACGTTCTTGCACAGTAGGAATTTCTCCCAATTGAAAGGTTTGGGCGATTCCTCCCAATTCTGGCTCACCGCCTGTTAAGGCGGCTACCTCCTTGAGAGGGTCATATACCCCGTCATCTTCCTCACAATCTACCCATTTAGGCTCATGGATGTTAACTTTATTTGCCAACAACCCATCGAGTATATGGTTCTGTGAGGATTCTGAGTTACTATTCATGAGTAGATGCACCTGATCCGGACACTAGGGAGTTACGAATTTCCCATGCTTGTTCCAGAATCTTAAACCAGCGTTTTTGCAGTTGGGCTGTGGACAAACCCAAAGCTTTGGCAATTTTTTCATCTGGTTGTCCTTGTTGTTTCAATTCTAGTAACGAGCGTTGTTTATCATCCAATTGGGCTGTATAATCTTGCCATTGCTGGGGAGTCAAACCTAAATTAGTATGCAGTGAGGCTTCCAACCACTCGTGAACTAATTCCCAACGATGCAATAAGGCAAACCGAATTAGATGATATTTAAATCGTTGTTGTAGGTAATCTCTCTGGCGGGGAGTTAAACCTAAAATCGATTCAATTTCTTGGGTAGGTAAATCCTGGAGACGAAGAGCAAAGTAATCAGCACAATCAGATTGTTGCCGTTGTTCCAGGTAATCCATTAATTCCGTAATCACCACGGAACGTAAAGTATCTTCTTCCGGTTCTGGTTCCGCTTGCGTAGCCATTGCTGAACGCAATTGCTGTACTGCTGGCTCTTCCCAAGAACCGTCATTATCGTTAGAGCTACCTTCTGCGGCTTGTTCTATATCTACGCTGGTTTCCTGGGGTTGCTGTTGCGAAAAAGTTTGGGCCCGCAGGATAATTAGCTGCTGTTGCCGCCCTGGTAAAGGTATGCGCCGCTTACCATAGCGCTCTGTAAATGCCATATACTCTGCCAATTCCAGGAGAGTTTGGGGACGATATGTAGGGCCCATTTGATTTTCTCGTCGGAAAGCATTTAAAGCTTCCAGATAAAAACCTTGGAGAAAATCTTCAATAATGGTCAGTCGCCCTTGATAGCTCAACTGCCGTTGGGGAGGATTAATGTAACGATAAATAATGGCACTGAGAGTACTGTGTAACTCTACCCTACCTCGACTGGAACCTAACTGATAGTACCTGAGACACTGTTGCAGCCGATGCCGTGCCAGGGATATAGCAGAGCTTTCTACAGCACCGGAAGCTTGGATACGTTTACTTTCGCTGCAAATCCGGTATACTTCGGTGGTAATTCGGGTTGCTACATCGTGGCAATTTTGTTTGGAAGCTTTGGTAGACTCCTGAAGCTCCTTCAACAAAAGTTGAAATGTCCCCTCCACGCCGATAGAATTGTCTCCCTGAACTGCTGGGGTGGGAAATGTTGTGTTTGGAATTGTTGCGGTTGCGGCTGAATTCATAGTCTCGGTTTTCAAAAGACCCTAAAATACTTAAATACAACCTGTTACGACCGTGGGTATTGGCTTTGTGGATTTGCGTATAAGCTAAACGCAGGACTATCGAGCATTTAGGATGTGAATACTTTTATTGTTCCCAAGTCTGATGGGATTGTTCACATGTCGATAGATGTTTTTGCCATTACCCACCATGCCGTTTACAAGTCATTATGGATTTAAAAACACAAATTCAATTGCTGATTGATAATGCACCCCGCGATGGCATAACACCACATCTTGTCTCAGCAATTGCTCCTGTATTAAGCGCGATCGCTCTTAGATTACGTCATTCCCAATACTATATTCTTCAAAATTCGGAAGAGAACTGGGTTTTAACTACATTGAGCAATCGGGCAAATGCAGGATTTGAGAAGCGTGTTATCTACGCTTTTCCTACCATACAGGATGTCTCCCTAATTTCACCTGCTGGGCTTGACCCTCAAATGCTAGCGAAAATTGTTCCCGTCACCCATATTTTGTTCCAACTGGTGGCATTAGAACCCGTAGATAGTATCGTTTTTTTGGAGACGCCGGGTAAGACCACTCATACCTTGGAAGTCAAACGCTCAGAATTGCAAAATCTCTTGCAACAACAGCTAAAACAACAGCGATCGGGTAAAAACATACCCCCAAATATTGCATAAATAAATTACGGAGATGGGATTTATTAGATACAATCTAAAATCCCATCTCCGTCTGAGGAATTTTGCCAGAAAAAATTTTCTTGAGTAGCAAAGTTTTTGCAAAAGTTCCAATTTATGATGAAAAATCTAAAATTGGTTAATAAAGTCGGCTCAGTACATAGTCAGCTATATGAATCAATGCCTGGTGTGATGCCGAAGGCGGTAACACAGCCAGATGATCAACTGCTAGCTTGGCATGGTGGTCTGCTAGTTCCCGTGCCTGCTGTATACCTTGACTATTTTGAATCAACTCTAGCGCTTGCTCTAAATCGCTTTCCTGGGTAAATTCCCTTTCAATCAGCACTTCCAGGTATGGTTTTTCCTTAAGAGCGAATAAAACAGGCGCAGTCAGATTACCACTTTTGAGATCAGATCCTGCTGGTTTGCCTAAAGTATCTGTTGTACTGGTGAAATCTAAAATATCATCCACAATCTGAAATGCTAAACCTAGATGACGTCCGTAGGCGTACAAATGGTCAGCGGTTTCTGGGGAGACGTCACTAAGTAACCCAGCAGCTTTGGAACTATTGGCCATTAATGAAGCTGTTTTGTAATAGCTCTTTTTTAAGTACGTCTCAATGGAGATGCTATTGTCAAAGCAATTCAGTCCCTGCTGGATCTCCCCAGTAGCTAGATCCATAATTACTTCAGATAGTAGTTTCACCACTGCCAAATTATCCAGATTGGCTAAATACCAGGACGATTGGGCAAAGAGAAAATCTCCTGCCAAGACGGCAATACGATTCCCGAACAAACTATGAACTGTGGGTACACCACGTCGCATCTGCGATTCATCTACCACATCGTCATGCACTAGGCTTGCCGTGTGAATCATTTCTGTAATTTCTGCTAGGCGTCGATGACGTGGAGTAATGTCTTGTTCTAACATTGTCGCCCGCGATATCAGCAACACAATTGCTGGTCTGATACGCTTGCCCCCAGCTCCGAATAGATGTTCGGCTGCTGCAAAGAGGATGGGGTGGCGATTTCCAACTAGCTGCTTGAGGTTTTCTGCTAGTAGTTGCAGGTCTGCTTCCACAGGGGTAAACAGGGAGGTGGCTGGGGTCATGGATGGGCGGACTCTGGCTTAGGTTACGAAAGTTTACATATCCTACACTCATTTTAAGATAACCCTGTGCCAGCGCAAAGTTTTGATGAGAGAATACTGGCTGATTCTACATTTATTCTGCATAAATAGTTTAGTTTCCACACAAGCGTAAATTGGAAAAACGCTTTGTGGTTAAGCTCTACAGCCTTATCTCTGATTCATGAAAATATTTTGTCAAGTCAAGGAAAAATTTTTTATGTGTTATTTGTGTTGTGAAAAATTAAGGACATAAAATTTATGTAAAATTATGTAATATTTTACACTAGTACAATTAAGCTAAATTTTTTCGTAAATTTGTCTAAATAAAGGAATATTCAGGGTTTTTAGCCAAAATAAATTTTCGGACAACAGTATTAAAAGTTGTATTTAACACAATACTTTACAACTTATTTTTTAAGTAAGAGTTAAAATTTATACTTTTTACTAATAAAGCCAAAATTAGCTTCTCCCAGCCTAGATTTTTGCCCCAAAAAAATTTCAAAATTGACTCCAAAGTCTGCTGAAAACTCAGGATCATTGTGTTACGCTAAAATCTAGGGATTTTAAATTTTTCAGGTACTCATTCTCCAACAGGTAAGATGCCTTTAGGTAAAATTACCTATATGGTTTTGAGGGTCTAAAATAAGTCTTCGCCGTGAATTAAAAATTAAGGAAACAATTTCTTGGTTATTTAATTCGGCAAAAAAGCCTCCTGGGATGGAGCTTCGCGGTATCCGTATGGTTATCACTGCAAGGCTTTAGCTTACTTTAGTAGCTAAGGCTGCTCTTGTCATAGAGGTAAGCCCAAAATAATGCAGACTAAGTAGACTGCTGAGGAGTGCAGTTCAAATTGCTGTCTAGCAATTTAGCTGTTGTGGTGTTTTGTCTGCAAAAACTTAGTTAAACAATTATTTATTTAACCGTAGAGAATCACAGCTGTACGGCGAAATTTCAGTATAGCAAACTACAGCCATCAAGAATCTCTTGGTCGGTTGAATTTTTACTAATTTTATAAAATTTCATATTCCTTTCAGAAAAGGTGCTGGTAGAACAATGATTTACGGGAAGATGCCTATGTTGATTTTTATTTTAGCTGCTGGATATTTGTTCACAGTTTACCTATTACTAGCTCTAGCAAAGCGAACTGGTCAAAAATCTGCTCCGAGGAATTTGCCGACAATAAACCCAGGAAAATATAAGCAAGATGTGTCAGCAAACTCTAATGTCAGTAATGTCAGTGAGGCAGTCAATAGCCAATAGACTAGCTCGGCAGTCAACAGTCCAATTTTTGGTAATTTTGAGTGGTAATCTTCTGTGATGTGTAAAAACCCCGGTTTCTTTGAGAAATCAGGGTTTTTATATTTCATCATAGCTATAGCTGAACAAAGCTTGATTAGAATTGGGAAACTGCTGTATCAGTAAAATCTACAACCTCAACCATAGGGGTATGGCCTAGCAACTGCACACCGGATTGGGCAAACTGTTGTGGACAGCCACTAACAGCAAAGCGAGTGGGTAGTGGGGGGTGAGTATTACTTAAACCGAGTAGTTCTAATTCTTGAGTACAAGCTGCCACAACGTGAACTGCTGGGTCAACTAATTTGACATGAGCAGGTAGAAGCGATCGCAGTACTGGTGCCAAGTGGGGATAATGAGTACAGCCGTAAACTAAGGTGTCAATATTTTGCTGAATCAGCGGCTCTAAATATGAGCGTGCTACTTCAGTAGTGTAGGGGTCATTGATCCGATTTTGCTCAATCAGTGGCACAAACTCTGGACAACTGACTTGCCAGACTTGGACACTGGGGTCAATTTCTAGAATTGCGTGGCGATAGGCATTGCTTTTTGCTGTGGCTGGGGTAGCAATCACACCAATGCGCTTTCCCTGCTGGACTGCTGCTTTAGCCCCTGGGAGAATTACTCCGAGAATGGGCAGGTCAAATTCTCCACGGACTATTTCTAATGCCAAGGCAGAACTTGTATTACAAGCCATAACTACCATTTTGACGCGTTGCTGTTGCATCCAGTGCAGGATTTCACGCACATACTGTAATATTTCTGCTTGTGAACGAATACCGTAAGGCAGCCGAGCAGTATCGCCAAAGTAAATAATCGATTCATTGGGTAGATGCCGATAGAGTTGTCGCAGTACCGTCAGCCCACCCACACCACTGTCAAAAACGCCGATTGGGGAACGTTGAGGTTCTTGAGCAGAAACATCGTCAAGGTTGCCTTCAAACAAGGAAGATGAATACACAGGTAGATTATTGAATTAGGTTATTGGGGTATAAAATACAGAATTTAGCAGAGAATTTGCTAACTGACTACTATATAGGGACTAGCCTCAAGCCTCTAATGTCTAGCCCCTAGTTGGATTTTACCTTTGCTGTAAATATTTGAGGACACCATTTGCGATCGCCTCTGCCATGCGATTTTGATAATCTGGTGTTCCCAAGCGGGGGTTATCTTCTCGACCTGTCATATAACCTACTTCTACTAAAATCGCAGGCATAGAACTTTTTCTGAGAACGTAAAATCTAGCTTGGCGGGTTTTTCGGTCTTTAATAGTACTAATATTTTGCAGAATGCTATTGTGAACTGCTTGAGCTAAACGACTGCCGCTTTCATAATAGTATGTCTCTAATCCATTCACCTCCGGGCGATCGCCAACGGAATTAGCGTGAATGCTGACAAATAAAGTCGCATTAACTCGTTCGGCAATATCTACCCGTCCCTGGAGTTCGACAAAAAAGTCAGAATCCCGTGTTAAAACTGCTTGGACACCATTTTGCTCTAAAATTTCTGCTATCCGTCTACTAATAGGTAATATTACATCTTTTTCTTTTAATCCACCCAAACCAATAGCTCCTGGGTCTTTACCGCCATGTCCAGGGTCAACTACTACTCTCAATTTGCCTCTGGGATTTGTAGGGCTTGTCCCTGGTTGAGATGTGGGTGGGGGAATGTCAATGGCCAGATTTGGTGATGAGTCTCGGTTGGGTAGGGGTAGGGGCGGTAAACTTACTGGCGGAGTAACTGCACGGGAGCGTTGTAATTGTAAAACGACTAACTGGCTACTGAGTTGGTTAACTTCGCCAATTTGCACTCCAGTGGCTGGTTGAACCAAAACATTGACTGAGTTTGGTGCTTGTGTTTGCAAACGTACCCTGAGGACAGGACTATTGGCATCCAAAGCCGGGCCGGTGACAGTGGTAGCTAACTTTGCATTAGGAATATTAATCCTAAACAGACCAGAGGATCTATCCCATCCACCAGTGGCGGATAAATTTTGGTCGCCGCGAATCAACAGTTGCGTACCATTACCTGCTAATTCTACAGATTGAATGGTGGCTAAAGAGTTACTAACAGTAGTAACAGGTGGTGGTGTCGGGTTGGGGCTAGATTTATTAGTTTCCGGCAATCTGGCAATACCACGACTTGGCAAAACTACAAACCCACCAATACTGCTGGTGCTGGTTCGCCAATCTGGACTATTTTTATCTACCTGTAAGGTCATCCGCACAGTGGATGGTTGTGCTGACAGTTGAGTGAATTGAATATTGCTGACACCATAACGATTAATCGATAAATCTTGTTGCCCTAATTTAGGCGACAAAGACGCACCAGCAATATCAATATTAATTTCCCGCTTGTCCTGACTGCGATTCAGCTGAATTTGCGGATTTCCCCCACTAGTGCGGATGAAAAACCCATCACCTGTGATTCGTAAATCCTCAATTTGAGTGACTGCTGCTACTTGATTGACAATCGACTCTTTATTATTTGATGTGTTAGAGCCTGTTCTCACCACACTATAAATATTTCTAGGAGCAAGGGCTGATGCCGTCGTTCTGCCTGTATCTGGTGGCGTGGCGACTTCTTGCTGTAATGTAACTGCGTTGTTAGGAGCTGCTGTATCCAATTCCGGAGTCGGTAATTGTACTGACCAACGACTAGCAGTAATACCTATAAATTTTACTTGCTGGGGGTCTAACGTATAGCCAGGATTCAGTTCCACAACTATACGTGTTGTTTGGGGGTCAAACTGCGCCGCCCGTACAACCCGAACTGCCCCACCTACAGGCTGCGTTGACGGTGAATTGCCAACGGTGACACCTGGTAAATCAATTACCAACCGTGTGGGGTTAAATACCAATTGTGCTTGGGGTTGAACAGCACCCGCAGTGTTAATTTCCAGACGATTTTGAGTAATGTCAAAACGCCAAGATTCTAGTCTCGCAGCCAAAGCTGGCGATGATAGTAAGACAATCCCGCCAATTGTACTAGGTAGTAACCAGTGTAATTTCACAATTTTTGCTCCTGATTCGCGTTGATTATATTGGCAAATCCTCACACCGTCGCCGCCTAAACTTTAGCTTGACAAAGAAAATTCTGATCCGCGCTTCCACAGATCAGAGCTTTTCTTGCAGCAAAAGACTTTTTCGCTGGTATTCCAGCCACCGCTAATGGCGTAATATTGTAGCATTAACTTGTGATTTTGCCATCCCGCGAAGGTATCATTTACAAGCAAAGTAGCAGATGACACCAAACAGAAGCTCATCAGAATTAACCACACAGTTACTTCCTGTTAATGGCACTTAAAATCAGGCAGGATCTTGGTGTTGAGTTATTTAATTGCTGATAGTTAATGTACCCAAAAAATTCGCATTAATATCAACTCATTGGTGATGCAAAATTAGTAATAGCCACCATCCTACCTGTGCGTGAAATTGCTTATCTGCGTTGTATATGTTGGAGAATCCCTTTGGCGATCGCCTCTGCCATTTGATTTTGGTGAGCTGTGGTTCTCAGTTTAGCAGCATCCTCCCGACCGGTGACGAAACCTAATTCCACCAACACAGAGGGCATAGCACTTTTCCTAAGTACGTAAAATCTAGCTCGCCGCACGCCCCGATCTCTAACAGTTACATTTTGGAGAATGCTGCGATGAATCGACTGAGCTAGACTTTGACCACTCTGAAAATAATATGTTTCCAAACCATTGACATCGGGACGACTCATACTAATGGCATTGGCATGGATGCTGACAAATAAATTAGCGTTAGCTTGTTTGGCTAAATTTACGCGTCCTGGTAGACTGACGAAATAATCTGAATCCCTGGTCATGACTACTTGGACGCCATTTTTCTGCAAAATCTCGGCCACCTTTTTGCTGACTGACAAAACTACTCCTTTCTCTTGCAGTCCGCCAATACCAATAGCCCCTGGATCTCGACCACCATGTCCAGGGTCAATCATCACGACTACTCTACTTCTGGGTGCTGGGCGTGGCGTTGGCTGAGGTGTGGGCCGAGGAGGCGCAGCAGGATCTGGTATTTGCCCTTGATTTGCAGGTGGTAAGGGCGGTAATGCTACAGGTGGTGTAGTTTGCCGAGAACCTTGTAATTGTAAAGCTAAAAGCTGGTTACTAACTTGATTTAGGCGCCCAATTTGCACTCCTGTGGCTGGCTGCACCAAAATAGTTACTGTGTTGTTTTGGGGTTGCAGACGTACCCGGAGGATGGGGCTACCGGCGGCAAAATTTGGGCCTGTAACCTTGGGAGCTAATTTAGCATTGGGAATAGTAATGCGGAACAATCCGGAGGATGTATCCCATCCACTGGTAGCATTGACTTGTTTATCGGATCTAATTAGTAATTGTGTGCCATTACTACCCAATTCCACAGCCTGAATTGTCGCTGGAGAATTATTGACAACGGGTGGATTGGGAGTGGCTACCGGTGGTACTGGCTGATTAGGTGGTGGATTGTTCGGTGAGTTGCCTGAATTATTATTTCCAGGTAACGTGACCACACGAGTGGGTAGAACCACCAAACCACCAGAACTACTATTGGTTACCCGCCAGTCTGGGCTATTTCTATCTACCCGCAAGGCCATGCGGACTCCTGGCGGTTGGCCTGTGAGTGGAGTAAATTCTACACGACTTACACCATGTCTGTTGATTTCTTGATTTCGCTGCGCCAGACTCGATGATAAACTCGCATCGGCGATATCCATAAAGATAATATCGCGTTCGCGGCTGCGGCTCACCTTAACTTGAGGGTTATCGCCCTTGGTACGGACAAAAAAACCGTCCCCTGTTACCTGTAAGTTCTCTATCTGAACTTTTCCTGGTGTGGTACTAGCAACCTGATTAGAGAACTCTGGCCTGTTATTAGTATCAGAGTCAACAGTTACTATATTGTAAATATTTCTGTCAGAAGACTGTGTTTGCTGTGCCGTTGGTCTTGGTAACTGTACCCTCCAACGACTGGCTGTCACGCCTTCAAATTTCACTTGCTGGGGGTCTAAGGTATAACCAGGAGTGAGTTCAACTACTAAGCGTGTTGTTTGTGGGTCAAACTGTGCCACACGTAAAGCTCGAATAGCACCGCCAAACTGTTGCGTGGACTGCGGACGCCCAAAGGTTGTACCGGGCAAATCAATTACTAGACGCGTCGGATTGAAGACGAGTTCTGCCCTGGGTTGCACAGCACCGGAAGTGTTAATTTCTAGACTATTTTGAGCAGGATCAAAACGCCAAGATTCCAGTTTTGCAGCCAAAGCCGGCGACGATAGTAAAACGATAGTTCCAACAGTACTGGGTAGTAACCAGTGTAATTTCACAATCTTTTCTCCTGATTCGCGTTCATGGAAGCCATCAATATTTCAACATATTGGCAAATCGTTACACTGTCACAACCTCATCTTTCGCTTTGATACTTCTGGAAATTGTTTGCTGGTATAAAAGCACAATTAATGGCGTAAATTACTAGTATGCCTTCTAATTTTGCCATCCTATCAGGACATAAGAATCACACCTATAAAGCATCGGATGCAACAACAATATCACAGAAGAATTAACTGATTAAAGTCAATCCCCGTCAGTGATACTTGACGTAGCCTTAGATTGGTGCCGAGTTGTTGAATTGCTGGCAATCAATGTGTTGATTAAAAAATTCCAACTACTTTTAACTGATGTGGTTAACTGATGTGGTAAAAATTGCAATCACTAATTTCTAATTGCTGAAAAATATCCAAATTTACACAGACAAACAGAATGTTACTAGTAAGGAGACCAATTATCAAATTAACAATCTTCAAGGACGGAGACTTAGGCATAGAAGTTTCCCGGAAAGAGAGGGGGAGATGGGGGGATGGGGAGATGGGGAGAA
Source organism: Nostoc sp. CCY0012 (assembly GCF_963920855.1). Classification (NCBI taxonomy): domain Bacteria; kingdom Bacillati; phylum Cyanobacteriota; class Cyanophyceae; order Nostocales; family Nostocaceae; genus Nostoc; species Nostoc sp. CCY0012. Next base: position 19,148 of record NZ_CAWUDM010000016.1, read on the forward strand.
AGATTGTGGTGCTAAACCCAAGTACCCCTAGTCCCTAGTCCTTAGTCCCTAGCCCCTAACATCTACTTAGGTTTTGGATACATTATCCCCAGTATCAGGGTTGCCTTCCTTGATCCCACCATCATTGGCGGCAGATGCTATCGATTGAGGTTGGTCTACCATTAACGGTGTTCCAGTCACACTGTCTAAAATCAGTTTATTTTCGGCATCTGTTGCCAAATTGTCTGATTCTGGAAATACGAAACGTAACAGTGGCGGAGCTAAAAAGGTTGTGAGAATGACCATCATAATAATCGCTGCCCCCAGTGATTTAGAGAGAACGCCACTGGCGGCACCAACACCAGCAAACACTAACCCGACTTCACCCCGAGGAATCATCCCTACACCAATTGCTAAACGATTGATTTGGGGTTGACCAAACACGCTGAAACCTGTGATCACTTTACCGATAATGGCCACTACTATCAGGAAAGTTGCCATAATTAGACCTTCTCGATTGCTGGGGATGGCTGGATTCAAAACTCCTAGGTCTGTTTTGGCCCCAACAGTGACGAAGAAAATTGGTACTAATATATCGGCAATGGGTATAACTTGCTTCTGCAATTCTTTACGTTTATCGGTTTCTTCTAGGACTAAACCTGCGGCAAAGGCTCCCAAAATAGCTTCTAACTGGATAATTGAAGCCAGGTAAGCCATGACAAAAGCAAAAATGAATGCTGGTATAACTAGTTCACCGCGTGTTTTGAGTTGATTGGCGATCGCCACAAATGTTTTATTGAAAACATTCCCTAAGACAATGGCACCGATGAGAAACGCACTGGCGCTGATAATCAAATAAATGACTTTGCTGACATCTACTACGCCATCTTTAGCTAGGCTGGCAACCACTGCTAAAACGATGATACCTAGTATGTCGTCAATTACAGCAGCACCTAAAATAATCTGCCCTTCTTTGGAATTGAGTTTTCCTAGTTCTGACAGCACCTTGGATGTAATGCCAATACTTGTGGCAGTTAAAGCCGCCCCAGCAAAAATTGCCGGCACTGCACTCACACCAAATAAAGCCATTAGTCCCACGGTACCAGCGGTAAAGGGAACTACTACCCCGACTATTGCCACAACACAGGCTTGGAGACCCACAGATATCAGGTCTTTTAAGTTGGACTCCAAACCAATTTCAAATAGCAGAATAATCACACCCAATTCCGCTAAAACAGAAACCACCTCTGATTGAGCCTCGAATACCGCTGGAGTGGCTTCAGGTGTTAAACCAGCCGTGGTTTGCAGAAAGGCCATGATTAAAGAGTTAGAACTATCCGTGCCACCTTCTGGAAACACCAATAGATGCAAAACCGAGATGCCTACTACCACACCTCCCAAGAGTTCGCCTAACACGGGCGGTAAACCCACTCGGTTTGATAACTCCCCACCGACTTTACTGGCTAGGTAAATTACCACTAAACTCAGTAGTACTGCGGCCATGACCATTGAACTGTCGGCTGTTTCTGTGGCACTGGCCAACAAGGGAAAATATACGTTTGTTGCATCTAAAAACTGCATTATGTCCTGCAAAAATCCTAATGTGTTCTACGAAAAAGCTTCTCTTTATTTTTACTCCTTTGGGAAAGCAACATATCTTTACAATATATACAAGTTGCTGACCCCAGTCATAAATTAACTTGGGCTAACTTGGGCGATCGCTTAACTCCTGCAAGCGCCTCCAGTAAACTTCCGATACGGGGACAACAGAAAGTCGGGGAAGTCTCAATAAATCAAAGTCGATGAAATTTCCATCCTGCTTAATTTGCGCCAGAGTCAGAGGCTGAGAAACTCTTTTGATAGCCTTGATATCCACAACTACCCGTTTGGCATCATTTAACGCTGGGTCAGCATAAGGTGAACTGACTATCTCTGCTATACCCATAATTTGCCGTTCTTTACCTGTGTGATAAATCAATGCTAAGTCCCCAGGAACCATCATCCGCAGATGTTTGAGTGCTAAAGAATTGTTAACCCCATCCCAAACTGTACTACCTTCCCGCTCTAGATCAAAATAGGAATAATTGTCTGGTTCCGTTTTTAGTAGCCAGTATGCCATCAAAAAACCTCCATAAATTTTGGTGTAATTTTTTTAGTTTCCAAAAATGTAACCATTCTTACTTTTGACTATGGCAGTGTCAAAGTAAGAACATACAAACAGTGCTATGAGTGCAGCCGGTTGTAGTCCTGGCTGAGTCATTGATGATAATTCCGAGATATCTGTTGACTATTGAGAGTTAACAGTTAACTAAGAATTACTAGATTCGTTGTATAAAAGCATCTGTAGATACTTTTTGAGGAGTATAAATATTATGCATAGAACCGCTTTATCGGGTTCTCAGTTGGCGACTGGGAATTTGTGGAAAACTTTACCATTAGCTTTGCTGTTATCTTTTACTTCTATCCAGCCTGGGTTAGCCCAAGAAACAGCAAAAATGTGGCGAACTCTGACAGTTAGTGGTCGTGGTGTAGAAACAATTCCGACAACGCTATCCCAGGTGAGTTTGGGTGTAGTAGTTCAAGGTAAAACTGCCCAAGAAGTACAACAAGAGGCAGCCCGTAGGTCATCAGCTGTGGTAGCCTTACTCAAAAGCCGCAATGTAGAAAAATTACAAACCACTGGTATCCGCCTGAATCCAGTTTATAGTTACACCGATAATGTGCAACGCATTACAGGTTATGCTGCTAGTAATACTGTGAGTTTTCGGATCGCTACCGATAAAGCAGGGATATTGTTAGATGAAGCAGTAAAGGTAGGGGCAACAGAAATTAGTAGTGTCAGTTTTATTGCTAGTGATGAAGCGATCGCCTCGGCACAAAAACAAGCACTGAGGCAAGCTACCCAAGATGCACGACTGCAAGCTGATGCTGTTTTTAATACCTTAGGTTTTCAGGCTAAAGAAGTGGTGAGTGTGCAAATCAATGGTGCCAGTGCGCCGCCGCCACCGATATTGCAGCGGGCCGAAATGGCTAAATTATCCAGTGCAGATGCTTCCACCCCTGTGGTTGGTGGTGAACAGCAGGTAGAAGCATCGGTGACGTTGCAAATTAGTTATTAAAGGGGAGTAGGGAATAGGGATAATGGGGCTTCCAAGTAAATAAATCTCCAGTCGCTTTTGACGCTGGGTTAGCTGGGGGAGAAAGAATCTGATTATCGTCTTCGCTCCCCATAACCAATGATTAATGATTAAAAATGTTCTGAAGACATATCTGCCATAGCGCCTTCGGCATCGCGCTTGGAACCTAATAATTCTAGTTGGTCTACTCTAATAATAGGTGCAGAACGATTGGCTCCTGTTTGGCGATCGCTCCAAGTGTCAAACTTTAAGGAACCTTTGATTCCAATTAAGCTGCCTTTACGTACATAGTTTCCCGCGACCTCTGCTGTCTTATCCCATAGTTCTAAAGTGAACCAGTCAGGTTCATCGCTATTACGAGTTCTTCTTTTTACTGCTAGTGTTAATCTACACTTAACACTACCAGACTCAAAATATTTAATATCCGGGTCGCCGCCTACACGACCAACAAGGGTGACAATATTGATGCTCATAGAGGTTACCTTCTAGTACACAAGTACTGAATTGTTTTAACTTTCATCATAGCGAATTGTGAAGCTATTGAAAATGTGTTAAAAACTTAACAGCCTTTTTGGGTATAAGAATGGAGGAAATGACTTGCAAAAATTGCAAAAATATACGGATATATTGAAGTGGTTAGAGAATATCAAAAACATGGACGCTTGACACTGAGTAAAGATTGCCAAATACAAAATGGGCATTCTGACTGGACTCAGGATAAAAAACGTAATAAAATCCAGCACTATTAACTCTAACAGTTTTTAGTCAACAAAGTATCGCAAATAAGGGGCGTAGAGACGCGTGGGTCTTTTTAGGAACTTTCGCTCATCGTGGGATATGGGTATCGACCTCGGTACTGCCAACACCCTCGTATATGTATCTGGTAAAGGCATCGTTCTCCAAGAACCTTCTGTAGTTGCTATCGATCAAAACGAAAAAGTAGCATTGGCAGTGGGAGAAGAAGCCAAGAAAATGCTCGGTCGCACACCTGGAAATGTGATTGCCCTCCGCCCCTTGCGTGATGGTGTAATTGCTGACTTTGATACGGCCGAGCTGATGCTCAAACATTTTATTCAGAAGGTTAATGAAGGTAGGTCTTTAATATTACCTCGGATTGTCATTGGTATTCCCAGTGGCGTTACTGGGGTAGAAAGACGAGCTGTCATGGATGCAGCCGCCCAAGCTGGGGCCAGAGAAGTGTATTTAATTGATGAGCCAATTGCAGCGGCAATAGGAGCAGGTTTACCGGTTGCCGAAGCCACAGGTAATATGATTATTGATATTGGTGGTGGCACAACAGAAGTCGCAGTACTGAGCCTCCAAGGGACTGTAATCAGTGAATCAGTACGAGTTGCTGGGGATGAACTCACTGAAGCCATCATTATGTATCTCAAAAAAGTTCATAACTTGGTGATTGGAGAACGAACTGCTGAAGATATCAAGATTCGCATGGGTTCTGCCTATCCTACTAATGATGATGAAGAGAGCATGATGGAGGTTCGTGGCTTACACTTGCTTTCTGGTTTACCCCGAACCGTGACGATCAAAAGTCCGGAAATTCGTGAAAGCATGGTAGAACCGCTATCAGTAATTATCGAAGCAGTAAAGCGGACATTAGAACGGACACCCCCAGAGCTAGCTTCAGATATTATCGACAGAGGCATCATGCTTGCTGGTGGAGGTGCTTTGCTTAAAGGCATAGATACCTTAATTAGCCATGAAACAGGAATTGTTACCCACATTGCCGCTGATCCTCTCTGTTGTGTTGTGCTAGGAACAGGTCGTGTGTTAGAAAACTTTAAACAGCTAGAACGTGTCTTCAGCGGACGTTCCCGCAATATGTAGTCAAAAAATATGAGATATTGGGTTCTATTTGGGTTCTATTTGGGTTTTATAAAGGTAGAATCCAATATCTTTTTGAGTGTAAAAACAGGTATAAATGGTCACTTTACGTCGTTGGTGGGATCGGAAAGCACTACAACTCGTCTTACTGGCTCTAGCAGTAAGTAGTGCCTGGATGTTGCGACAGACCCAGGGTCATCTGCTACTAGAAATGTATCAAGTGATCGGTCGACCGTTGCAAATGTTACAAACAGGGACAAGTCCAGAAGAGCGGATGAATGATGCCCGTTTCTGGGAATTGCAAACACGCATAGCTGATTTAGAAACTCAAAATCAAAAGTTACAAAATTTAATAGGCTATGTTCAGGCAGCACCTCTTTCATCGCGCCCAATTCCCGCGCGGGTAGTAGGACGCAGTGCTGACCATTGGTGGCAACAAGTGACTCTCAATCGTGGTTCAAAAGCGGGAATTGAAGAAGGGTTTATCGTTAAAACTGACGGCGGATTAGTGGGTTTGGTAGAGAATGTCACACCTAATACTAGTCGCGTGTTATTAATTAGTGACCTCAAAAGTCAAGTGGGGATTACAATTAGCCGCACATCTGCCAAAGGGGTGTTGAGGGGAAATGCTTCGGCGGAAGCCGTGCTGGAGTTTTACGAAAAAGTTCCTAATGTCCAGGTAGGAGATTTAGTTTCCACATCTACTTACAGTCAAAGATTTCCGGCCGGCTTACCAGTGGGACGCATCAAGTCTCTAGATTTAAAGAAACTACCAACATCCGTGGCAACAGTTGAGTTGTTCCCACCAATACTGTCATTGGATTGGGTAGCTGTATATCCTAAGCCGATAAATCCAGAACAGGAAAACGAAAAGTCTCGGTAGTAGAGGCTAGAGGCTCAAGGTTAATATTTCTTAGTTAGCACTTTGCACTTTTTGAATTCAGATTATCTAGAAAACTTCACCATAATGAAGATGCCTTTATTCGGCGAGAGTAGGCGGAGTCAGCCAAGATCGTCACCAAGAAAATCCAAAATGCTGAATAAGCCCCTTGCTCGTTGGCATCCCGGTACACGTAAACTACTGGATGGGGCTATAACTGTTGGTTCGGTGCTGTTATGTGTACTGATTTTGCCAACTCGGTTTCCGGGAATGGAATTATTGGGAATTGGTCCGAATTGGTTGTTAATTTGGGTGGTAGCCTGGAGTGTCAAGCGCTCAGTCTGGGAAGGGGTATTAGCAGGTGTAGTTTTAGGGCTACTTCAAGATGCTATGACATCACCTCACCCCACTCATGCGATCGCTCTCGGCATGGTCGGATTTTTGACTGGTTTGCTTCAGAAACAGCGTTTTATTCAAGAAGATTTTATTTCTATTGCCTTAATTGTCTTTGTCATGGCAGTGTTGGCAGAAACTATATTTGCATTTCAATTGACTTTGATCGGCGATGGCCAAGCCGAATACATTTGGGCATATTATCAACAGGTTGCTCTAGCCTCTGCCGTTCTCAGTAGTCTTTGGGCGCCTGTGGTTTATTATCCCTTAAATCTGTGGTGGCAGAAAATGAAATTTTTAGAGCAAGGCTAGGAAGAGGCAGGGGGGCAGGGGAGCCACTGCGGTGGACGGGTTTCCCGGCATAAAGCAAGTGGCGTGGCAGGGAGCGGGGGGGGAAATACTCTCGTTGATTGCCAATATCTTGGTTTTTCATATCTTCCCTATCTTCCCCTGATTCCCACTTTCACTGCTAAATTTTTCTAGAATTTGGGTAAGTACTGGCAATATTGATTCAAGCTAGAGTTGAGTAAGATACTCAATAACAAACTCTAACGCCTGGATATCACTGCTGAAGTATCACGACAACAGCAGCTAGCGTGCAAAATATTGATAGTACCGCCCAAAATTATGGATAATTTCCCAGTGGTTGCTCAAGCAGATGCATCTCTACCCAATTACACTCAGGAAAATGGGCATATATTGCGATCGCCTGTTGAATCTGATTTACCCACAACACAGGGGGTAGGCAGTGAATTTGACCGGGCTATGATGCAACGGTGTTTAGCTCTGGCTCGCCGTGCGTTGGGGCGAACTTCACCGAATCCACTAGTGGGGGCTGTGGTTGTTAAAGATGGGGAAATTGTCGGGGAAGGGTTTCATCCCCGTGCTGGTGAACCTCATGCAGAAGTTTTTGCCTTGAAAGCCGCGGGTGTGGGTACGGACTCGAACCAGGAAAATCGCGCTTGTGGGGCGACAGTTTATGTCAACTTAGAACCTTGTAATCACCACGGACGTACTCCCCCTTGTTCGGAAGCGTTAATAGCAGCTGGTGTGGCCAGGGTGGTAGTGGGTATGGTTGACCCCAATCCTTTGGTGGCTGGCGGTGGTATTGCCCGTTTACGTGCTGCTGGGGTAGAGGTGCTAGTAGGAGTAGAAGCCGAAGCCTGTCAGCAGCTAAATGAAGGTTTTGTTCATCGGATTCTGCATAAAAGACCTTTGGGAATTTTGAAATATGCCATGACTTTAGATGGCAAAATTGCTACTACCTCTGGTCATAGTGCTTGGGTGACAAACCAAGATGCCCGCAGTGAAGTTCATCAACTACGGGCGGCGTGTGATGCCATAATTGTCGGTGGTAATACAGTCCGAAAAGATAATCCTTACTTAACGAGTCATCAGGTGGGAGCGCATAATCCCCTGAGGGTGGTGATGAGTCGTCATCTCAACTTGCCTGAAGATGCTCGTTTGTGGCAAACTGCGGAAGCTCCTACTTTGGTGTTGACACAGAAGGGTAGCTCACCTGAGTTGCAAAACTTCTTGCTCAAACAGGGAGTTGAGGTGCTGGAATTAGCATCCCTGACACCAGACTTGGTAATGGCACATTTATATGAGCGGGGTTTTTGTAGTGTGCTGTGGGAGTGTGGTGGTACTTTAGCCGCCAGTGCGATCGCTCAAGGTGCTGTACAAAAAATTCTGGCTTTTATTGCTCCTAAAATCATTGGTGGTAGTCATGCTCCTACACCTGTAGGTGACTTGGGTTTTACCACTATGACAGAAGCTTTGCCCTTAGAACGAGTTCGTTGGCGTGTTGTCGGTTCTGATTGCTTGGTTGAAGGTTATTTACCTCAAAAAACCCAGTAATCAATAAGTTCATAGCCAATAGTAATTGCTATTGACTGTGGACTCATGTGAATTGATTGCTCTTAACACTGGCGTTCATAAGCGAGATCACGTATGAGTGATAGCCGAGATTGAATGTAGTCACTGAGAAAATCAGTTTCTTTGGGATCTAACAACGCTTGATTTGTAGTTTGTTTTACCAGCCATTTTACCAAGCTAGCATCGTCCATTTGTAAAAGTGTCTTGGTTTGGGAATTTTCAACCACAGACCAAAGCTGACGCAGCATCTTAGGAGTCATTAAGACCTCAATTTAATCATTAGCTTAGCTCTCTTCAGATTACACAATTCTGGTGGCAACTTACGACCAAAATGTACAAGCTGAGATAAGTATTATTAAAAACTTAATAGAGAGATTTATATCTTTATGAAGTTTAAGCATTAAGTTACTGCATTAACAAATTAATAAAAATTTACTAAGTTACTTTTTGTGATGTGGCGATTGTAATCAAAAATGAATTTAATCAATTAGCTAATTAAAGAGTAACTATTTATTAACCAAATCTTAACTCTACAAGAACGTATTAGCAAGTAGCATTCCGCTGTGAAGGCAATAATAAATTCGGCTATGCAAGTTGTACTGAGTTTTAAGCTTCTAGCTGAGGCTCCGCCAACAAACATCAAATCTAATTTCTTTGATTATTTCGGTATGATACAAGTAAAATATTTATTAAGTTGCCTTTCAAAACGAAAAAATGCAGTTTTGCTGTATGAAATTGACAACGCCAACTGCCTTGATTACGTTTTTATTCTTCATATTCAACCCAACTATTAGGTGTTTCGGAAACATGTACTTTTAGCTGGACATCTGGAGGTATCCGTTTTTTAGTTTCATCATGAATATATTGGGCAATCATTTCCGCAGTAGTTTCGTACTCACTGGGCATAACTTCATTGAGAACACAGTGGTCAAGTCCTCCTTTGGTCACATCTTGTTTAGCCCAGCGTAAAGTTTTAAAGTCAGCTACCATCACTGGATGGGGACAATAATCTGAAGAGTGCAGCTGTGTCGATATGGCCTCAATGTGGACTGTATAATTATGTCCATGCATCCGACCACAAGGGCCATTGTAATCTTTTATGTAATGAGCGCTATTAAATGTGAATTCTGTTACTAGTTTCCATTTAGGCATGGGAATATCACCTTGTAACTAATTATTAAATAAATTTTTATCTTACTTATATCATTACAGCTATCTTCCAGGGTTTGCCAAGTAATTTTAGATTAAATTCATGTTTTTTGCTAAAAACCTTAATGAAAGCTAGAAAAGGTTTTGCAGTCAAACTAAATACATTATAAAAAAGTATATTAATATAATTCGCTAAAGAAGAATAAGAGAAATAATTAAAGGTGTGCATGAACGCGTTACACCATTAATTTGGAGATAAAAAAGTGCAAATTATTCAACGGAATGTCGAATTAAGAGTAGACGACAGTTTAATGCGTGTTTATGTAGCATCTCCCAAACCTGCCGGCAATTACCCAGGTATTCTGTTTTATAGCGATATTTATCAATTAGGTAGTCCCATGATTCGGTTAGCTAACTATTTAGCAGGATATGGCTATGTAGTAGCAGCACCAGAGATTTTTCATCGCCTTGAGTTAGTTGGTTCAATTATTGAACCAGACGATTTGGGGAGAATGCGGGGTAATGATGATGCGCGGCGGACTCCCATAGCTGGTCATGATGCTGATTGTCGGGCTGTGATTGAATTTTTGCAAGCAGAAAGTGCAGTTTCTCCAGGCAAAATTGGCACTTTAGGTTTTTGTATTGGTGGACATCTAGCTTTTAGAGCAGCTTTTCAAAACGAAATTAAGGCCACAGTTTGTTGCTACCCTACTGGTATTCCCAGTGGGAAATTAGGTCAGGGAATAGCTGACACCATTCACCGGGTTAATGAAATCAAAGGTGAGATGCTAATGGTGTTTGGTACTCTTGACCCCCACATCCCAGAAAATGATCGTCAAACTTTAATTCAATCCCTGGAGAGTGCTGGCGTACCCCACAAAGTTCTGTTGTATGAAGCAGAACACACCTTCATGCGCGATGACGGTTATCGCTACGATGCGGTAGCGGCTACTGCTGCTTGGTCAGAAATAGTAACATTCTGGGAACGGGTATTTGCAGATTAGGGAGTAGGGAGATGGGAAAAAGTCGCTATTATCCCTAACCCCCAACTGAGAAACCCTATTTACTGCATAGGCGATCGCCCGGATACAATCATAAAACCAACAGAATCAAGCCGAATCTGCGGCTGGTGAATACCTTCTAAAATCGCTGCACTCAAAGCCGTTTCTAGTTGCAATTCTTCAGCCAGTGCAGAATCCCCTGGTTGACGATTTAGACGTAGGCGCAATTGCTCTACTCTTTTGCTTAATTTCTGCTCGGCAACTTTAGCGGATTGTTCGTGTAAGTTAATAAAATCAGGACGATTGGCAAGTAATTTTTCAGAACTGCTACGCACTTGATGACAAAAACTTTTCCAATTACTAGGCTCAACAAAATTATCAATGATGCCTAAGCGTTCTTTGGCTAGATTGTAATCTCTACATCTATCATTGTTTCTATCTTTATATGGACGTTGCAGAATGTTTAAGAGTAGATCATCTTCAACAATGCTCATAACATCACTGCGACCATCAATAAAGATAGTTGTGATCATGGGGGGAAATAAACCATCGACACGCCGCTGCAAAATTTTAGCTTGAGAATTATCTAGTTGGTGAGTTGTTAAAACTTTCTTAGCCAGTTCTAAATTTGTTTCCACTAGATAGTTAAGCCGGAAGCCAAACCACTCCTTTCCTGGCGCAGCATCCCAAGATTCATCGTTACGCCACACAGCAAAGGCTTTACCTCTGTCATCCCAATTGATATAGCTTACAAGTGCTTCTATCAATCCTTCCCCAATGCGGAATATTTTGGTACCGGGATTTTGGTTGGCAACTCTGCGGTTATAAGTGCCAAATTGGTCTGTATTATTATTAGCAAAGTGAGTTTTTAACTCATCTACAGAAACTAAGGTGCGCGTTGTTGGTTGATAACGCTTAATTTCTTGGGAATTGGGGTTCATGGCCGACTTAAATCCCAGCGCATCACAGACCCAGCCTTCAGTTGCTTGTTTCATTTCTACATGGCAAGCATCATAATCATCAAGGTCTTGAAAATACTGAGTAGTACCTTCATCGAGAATATCAATTTCATCGAGAGCAGTCTGTTCGCTAAGTTTCACTGTTTCGGCAGTGATTTGTTGCTTAATAGGCTCAATCATGGCTAACAATCCCGCCGCACTTGATTGAAACAAAGTTGTTTCTAACTCTGTCAGTTTCTCATCTACATAAAACTGTAGACTAGCAATTGATTGTTCAAAGATACCAAAGCCATTTTTCAAAAGTTGATACCAAGCATTATGCAGGCTATCTTCCAAGTAGGGGCCAATTAATGCCGAAGATTGAATACCAATTTTGCTGCCAATGCGGTCAAATCTGCCGATTCTTTGTTCTAATTGATTAGGCGACCAAGGCAGATCAAAGTGAACTAAGCAATCAGCTAACTGGAGATTTAGTCCTTCTTCTCCAGAGCGATCGCATACTAAAATAAAGCAGTTGGGGTTATTCTGGAACCTAGTTAAACTTTCTTCAACTTTTTCGCGTTTTTCGCCTAATTGATGGCTAGCAACTGTCTCTTCACCAAAGCTCCGCGATAAACATTGAACAATTGCTGTACATGATTGGGTAAAACTGGTAAACACAACAATTTTCGGCAGAACATCACCAGGAATTGGTCGGCGAATTCTATGCTGTATTCTGGTGAGTAATTCTTGCTTATTTCTGCGAATAGTTGGGGAAATTTTGAAGTAGGTAGCTAACTGATTTAGCAGTACAGTTTGTAAATTTTCTGTGCGTTCTCCATCTTCTACAGGCTGACGAATAATTTTCAGCAAAGATTGTAAAATCTCTTCTTCTCCTGAAAATTTAGGAGTTGTTGTCAATAGGCGAATATCTTCTTCTTTAAACTCTGGGATGAGTTGATTATGGGGTTTACCGCTGACACGTGCAGTAACTACCTGTTCTAAAATCCCTAACCAAGTACCAGCCGCTAAGAATAATAAAAGAAAAATACGCTGATATTGATTTTCTTTAGGGGCGACACTACGCCATTGTTCCAGGATTTCGTGAATATCAAGCGATCGCTCGTCTAAATCATATTCTTCTTTGGGTGTCACATCCCGATCAAAGATCACATCTTCTACCGCAGCGCGACGGTTACGCAGAATCCGGCGGTGTAGGCGATAGGTTTCGCTGATGTGGCTACGAATTTCGCGGATAATGGCATCTGTATCAGTAGACTTGGCTGATAAACATTTTGCCAAATTGTCCGCCAGATTCATCAGGTACTCATCTTCAGCCAATAAACTTCGTAGTTGCTTGAGGTGAGTTTCCAAAACACTAGCACTTGCGCCTTCCCTCAACGAGAGGAGTATTCTGCCAATTTCCTGGCAATTTTCCACTCTGGCATGAAAACCTGCCACATCATGCAGTTGATAGGTTTTAGGGTCGAGTAGATGCAGCATGGCCAGGAAATTTTGCTCGTGATTGAAAACCGGATTAGCCGATAATAAAAACAAGCGATCGCTTTTATGTGCCAGAGTTTTACAAGACTCAAAACGCTGTCGCACTGCTGCATCTCTAGAAGTGGCCATCGCCGCAATGTGATGAGCTTCATCCACAATTAAACAGCCGATATTCGCCTTCGGGTTAATGCGATGAATATCCTCAACCGCCAGCACCACTACCCGTTTACCAAAATGGGAAATATAAAATTTATTTTCTAACTCAGTTTGCCACTGTTTCAACAAATATTGCGGAACTAATACCACCGCACCTTTTTTTGGTTCATCCAGAAGGTATTGACGGAGGATTACACCCGCTTCAATAGTTTTTCCGAGTCCCACCTCATCTGCTAACAAATAGCGTTGAATTGGGTCTTCTAGTACCCGTCGCACAACTTCGACTTGATGTGGATAAAGATCAATGTTTGCCGAAATTAGCCCTCTCATACCGCGACTCATGGCACGTTGCTGAATTAGGCTTTTGACGAAAGCCAATCTTTTATCGTGGAAGTAAGGCGTTTCATGACCCTTCATTGCCAGGGTTTCAATGGGGTCAGAAACAGGTATGTTACAACGAACGTAAATCTCTTGCTCGGTTGCAATTGTGCTTTTTTTATCAGGTAAATCAATTTGATACATCTCTGTATCTTCGTCCCAGGCACAAATTCTGCCAATGATCCATGTATCCTGGTTGGGTGAATTAATAAAGCAGCGAGTTTGCGGCTGAAGCCTGACTTGAGACAGCGAATCTAAAGGTAAAGTTTTTTGGAGGCGCTGCCCTCCTGAGCAAAAATACTCAACGCTGACATCAGGGTGAGAAATTTCAGTAACTTTTCCTATTCCCAAATAGTTGCTCTGGGACTGCACCAGTGAACCAAGCTCAATCATCATTCGAGTTATCTGAAGACACTAAGAGAAATTACTACGCCAACAGCAATAGCAACTCTCCACACTAGCTCGATAACCAGGATCTGGCAACTGAAATTAGAGACAGAAGGGATAGGAAAATGGGAAGATGGTGAAATGAGGACAAAAAACCATTTGTGACAACTAGCTGACGATGCTTGCCTAAAATAATTTCATTTAATATTTTGATTTTGCATTTTTACACTCAAATGCTGTCGCTATGATCAAGTCAGAACTTTGTCAAAGTAATCAATCACAATTTCTGAAGGCTCAAGCTAGTCAAGGTCAGCAATGGTAACGACAGTTGTCGTAATTAATACCTTTATTTCACTTATACTACTTTTTGCCGCTTGGCAAATGTGGAAACTTAAGGGACGAATAGGGCGAATAGCTGATAAATTATCTGCCTATGAACGTGCTGCCCATGCTGCCCTTTATACAGCACCCGAAAGGATTGATATTAGCCAGCAAAAAATTCATAACTTGCGCCAGGGGAATCAAGGGATACAGTTACAAATTCTACAAGTGCGTCAAATTATCAGCCTGCTACTTTTCGGACGACGATTTTGGGTACGCCCTTTTGGTAGAGCAGGTTTAGGAAGAGGAAGAAAAATTGTTACCAAATAAAAACAATATTTCAAGATGATATATCGTCAAAATGCATTAATTAGATAAAATCATTTGGGACTTGCAAGGGGAAAAATCACACCTAAAATGGGTGTAAGGAGAGGAACAATTAAGATGTCTAATAACCGTTCTGGTGTATTTATTGGCGGAATGATGCTAGGAGCAACTATCGGTGCTTTGACCGGATTACTCGTAGCTCCACGTTCAGGGCGCGAAACGCGTAAAATTTTGCAAAAATCGGCGAATGCCATCCCAGAATTGGCGGAAGATTTATCAACAAGTGTGCAAATTCAGGCAGATCGTTTATCTGCCAGCGCACTACGCAACTGGGATGATACATTGGAGAGACTGCGTGAGGCGATCGCAGCTGGCGTAGATGCTAGCCAACGCGAAAGCCAAATCTTGAAGCAGCGACAAGCGCCAGAAGACTCAGATCCCCTTTCCCAGCAATTAGAACGCTCATAGATGAAATAACCGTGATTGATCCCCTGTTTTGGTTGGGACTGTCTATACTCTTAGTCGCCGCCAGTTTAACTGCTGTTTTGGTAGCGGCTATACCCGCTTTGCAGGAGTTAGCACGTGCTGCTCGTAGTGCAGAAAAGCTATTTGACACTCTCTCACGGGAGTTACCACCTACTTTAAATTCCATTCGTAAAACTGGGATAGAAATCACAGATTTAACTGATGATGTTAGTGAAGGCGTAAAAAGTGCAGGTAAGGTCGTTAAGCAAGTTGACCAAAGCCTAGATGGTGCCAAAAAGCAAGCAAAAAATGTCCAAATAGGCACACGTAGTATCGTTGTTGGTGTAAAAACTGCTTGGAAATCCTTTACACGTCCAAAACCTACGAAGCGAGTTGAACGGTTGCCAATCAATGAAAAACCACCGCTCACTTTGCGAGAAAGAGAAGCACTCAAGCAAGAAAATCGTCGTACCAAAGCAGAAGCATATCGTAGTAGCAACTATAATGAGGCTCCTAATAATGAAGAATGAGAGAGTCCAGGGGTTAGAGCTTAGAGGTTAGGTAAAAATTTTCCTAGCCCCTAGTCCCAAAAATAAGCTTTGCTTTCATCCCTAAGATTAGAGTAAAGTAAACAAGTGTAAAGAAGTATCTCTTTTCCCTTACTCTTTTAAAGCAACTTGTTCACTGTGTACTTTTGATATTTGTATAAGAACGTCCATGCAGTCTTGTTTTTGGCGACGAATTTTCGTATCTATTGCGGTATTTATCTTGGCTGGGTCAATTTGGGTAATGCATTCTCCCCAGGCGCTTGCTTATGATAATCCTGACCTACTACCCGACTTCCAAACCCCAGTTATAGATTTAGCTAAATCTCTCACAGATATTCAAGAAGAACAACTGGCCACAGATTTAAAGCAATTTGAAGGTGAAACTGGTTGGAAACTGCGTGTATTAACCCAATATGACCGCACCCCAGGTAGAGCAGTGATCAATTATTGGGGTTTGGATGATAAAAGTATTTTGCTAGTTGCAGATTCTCGCGGAGGTAATATTCTTAGCTTTAGTGTGGGGGACGCAGTTTATGAATTTCTACCCCGGACTTTTTGGATAGAATTGCAAACTCGATTTGGAAATTTATACTTTGTGCGCGAACAAGGTGAAGACCAAGCTATCTTACAAGCCTTAGATTCGGTTAAAGGCTGTTTGATTCAGGGTGGTTGCAACGTAGTACCTGGACTCCCACAAGAGCAATGGATACTCACCCTAATTACTTCGGTAGTTGGGGGCATAATTTGTGGATTTGCATCTCATCCCCAAAAGAAAGGACAGGTTTTTGCTTGGCAATGGGCTTTAATTTTCTCGCCTTTGTGGGGAATTTTGTTTATTGCCTTCGGTATTGGCCCAGTTGTGACCCGAACTAGCGATTGGTTACCTTTGGTTCGCAATATCTCTGGCTTTTTGATTGGCGCTTTAGTGGCTTATCTATCTCCTACTATTAATCGGCCTTCTTCTAATGCTGATACCTAGTAGCACTCCCAGATAATAACTTCGGTGGGAGATGGGGAGTAGGGTGATTGTTGAGCGCAACTTAGTAGAAGAAAAAGAAAAATTTCAGTACCCAAAACTAGGCACTCAGTCATCACTTAAGCTGATAAGCTGAAAGCTGGTATTTCAGGGCTGAATAGCCCTTTTCTATCACTCTGGAGAGAGAAAAATAAATGTAGGTTGGGTAGAACGTAGTGAAACCCAACAATACTAAGGTCTTTGGGTGTTGGGTTGCGCTGTGCTTAACCCAACCTACGCCTAAATTGATAAAAGCCTTGCAAAATAAGGGTTTTAGATTTTTATCTAGAGATAGTAATTAAAGAGGGATAGTAATGGAATGGCATATAACTGATGCTCAAAGTTTGGCAATCATTGATAGTGAAATAGGTGATCATGTTTTTTCACCCGCAGAGTACGAGATTGTCCGGCGGGTGATATATGCTACGGCTGACTTTGAATATAAGTCTGTGATTCGCTTTTCTGAGCGTGCCTTGCAAGCTGGTGCAGCGGCTTTAGCGGCACGCACAACAATTGTGGTTGATGTGCCAACGGTACAGGTAGGTATTGCCCAGGATATTCAAAATACTTTTGCTAATCCAGTCTATTGCAGCCTGGAGGCATTAACACGCCCGCAAAAAGAAAAAACTAGTGCCGCTTGGGGAATTGAAACTTTAGCCAAGCGTTATCCAGAGGGTATCTTTGTAGTTGGTCAAGCACAAACAGCTTTAACAGCATTGGTTGACTTAATTGCATCTGAAGAAATTCAACCTGCTTTGATTATTGCTACTCCAGTAGGATTTGTGAATGTGGATGAAGCTAAAGAGCGTTTGCAAGATTCTTTAGTGCCTCATATCATCATTGACAGTCGCAAGGGTAATGCTGTTGTGGCTGCTGCAATTGTTGATGGATTAGTTGACTTGGCTTGGCAAGCTTATGGACAAGATAGAACAACTGGAGTTTGATGGGGGAGATAAGGAACATGAGTCAGAAAGATTTTGGTAATAGCCAAAAGTATTTCCCCTTGCCCCCTGCCCCCCCTGCTCCCTGCACCCTGCTCCCCTGCCTCTTCTAAGCCTCCTCAACTCTACGGCGACGGCGAGGCGGTTTTTCTCGTTGGTTTCTCCGCAAACGGCTACTGACTTCATTGAAGAAATCTCTTCGTAAATATGGATAGTCATTTACCCACAAGTCACGACTAGGAATATAGACATCACTAAAGTCTTCAATGCTGCTCAAATCTGAACGATTTGACATGACGATCATTTCGGCAATTTGACCGCGAACAATACCTTTGTGAAAATTACGTAGTGGTGCTTCTAACTCGACGGTAAAACCTGTGTCATCTCCCACTTCTAAATTAATTCGTTTTTCTCGATTTTCGACTATTACCAGTTCACCTCTGCTGTTGACGGTTTCTTGTTTGCCCATGATTCGGTCTGTAATCCACCAATCGAGGATTCGTCCTCGAAAGAAGCCACTATATTTATAACGGCGGCATTTGGCATTTCTGATACTTGCCTGAAAGACCGGATACCACAGCCAAAAAAAAGCACCCATTACTCCCACCAAAAAGATGATTGGGCCCACATCTAGCCTCAATAATGTTTTACCCAGCACAATTATGGCTATGGTAACTACAGAGATTAATAGGCGCTGCAAGAAATTTGAAAATTTCCCCCAGTAGTACTTGTACTGGGCGCCGGTGGCGATGAGCGGGATGATTTGTTCAAATTTCTTCCGAGTCAGTGGTACTAACATAAGTGCTGAGTACTGAGTGCAGAGTGCTAAGTTTGAAGTTAAAGGATTTTTTCTAATCCATATACTAATGACTTTAGCTGAGAGACTTTGCGAATCGCTAGTAGTACTCCTGGCATATAACAAGAGCGATCGCTTGTATCATGTCGTAAAGTATAAATTTGACCAGGTGCGCCAAAAATAACTTCTTGGTGGGCGATGAGTCCTGGCAAGCGTATACTATGAATCCTAATATTTTCCTCTGCTAGACTGCCCCTTGCCCCTGGTAATTTTTCTGTTTCTTCTACAAGGGCGGGGTTAAAAGTTTTACCCATTTCTGCCAGTAACTGTGCCGTTTGAATTGCTGTACCACTGGGAGCATCAGCTTTTTGGTTGTGGTGCAATTCGATAATTTCTACATGATCGAAATATTGAGAAGCTGCAACTGCGGCTTGTTGCAACAACACCATCCCAATGGAAAAGTTAGGAATAATTAAGCAACCAGTACTAGCTTTTTCGGCAAAATCTGTCAAGTCTTTGATTTGTTCTGGACTTAACCCTGTTGTGCCGACTACAGGACGAATCCCATAGGCGATCGCACTACGAATATTGTTATACACTGAGTCAGGATGGGTAAAGTCTACAATTACCCCTGGAGGGGACTGTCTATCGCCAGCCACATACCCCAGCATTGGCTCTAATTGATTAGTAATCGGTACTTCTAAAGGTTCACTTAAACCAGCCAATTCTCCGGCATCTTGATCTTGATGTTCAGGGCTGGTGTCAATTGCACCCACTAAGTTCAAGTCTGGTGCTTGCGCCACTGCTTTAAGTACTTCACGTCCCATTTTGCCAGCTGCACCGTTGACAATAACCGGAATAGGAGCTTGATTCGTCATAATTTAGGAAATGCTTTTTGAGTCAATACAAGGAATTATAAAGACTTTTGTAATTCTTAATCTTGAAGTCCCAAACCTATCACTAAATTATACTTTTAAGCAGTAGCAGTAACATTTAGTTATTCAACTATATAATATTGAAAATGTATCTCACTAAATACAATTTTGGATAAATTGATCACAAACTATGCAGTTAACATTCAGAGATTATTAAACAGTAGTAGATTCCGGCAGTTCAAACTTATAACCGTAGCCACGCACAGTCTTAATAAACTCAGGAACAGTAGTATCAACTTCTAACTTCTTGCGAAGCTGACCTATATGTACATCAA
This sequence comes from Nostoc sp. CCY0012, assembly GCF_963920855.1. Taxonomy (NCBI): domain Bacteria; kingdom Bacillati; phylum Cyanobacteriota; class Cyanophyceae; order Nostocales; family Nostocaceae; genus Nostoc; species Nostoc sp. CCY0012. Next base: position 38,392 of record NZ_CAWUDM010000016.1, read on the forward strand.
CCACCCGTCCATCTCCCACATATTCGCAACCCCAGATTTTTTGAATTAACTGGGGACGACTCCAGGCTTGACCAGGATGACTTGCTAAAAAATGTAGAATATTAAATTCCAGGGCTGTTAAGGTTAGAGGCTTATCATTAAGTTTTACCTCCCGACCATCTGGATTAATTGCCAATTGATTGAAGACTAGGCGCTGTGATGGAGAAGGATTAACACAACGGATACGTCTTAACAGTGCTTGTACTCTCACTTCAACTTCTGCCAAGCTGAAAGGCTTTGTTAAAAAGTCATCTGCACCTGCGGCAAGGATTTTAATTTTATCGGCTTCAGCAGTTCTCCCAGTTAATATCATTACTAAGACATCAGTGCGACTCTGCATTTCCTGACAAAGTTGATAGCCACTGGTATCCGGTAAATTCCAATCCAAAATTACTAAAGCTGGTTGGAACTGATCAAACAACGACAAAGCTGTCTTACCATCTGCCGCAGACTCTATGTGATATTTTCGACTTAAAAAGCGATATATGAGATTGCGGATGCCGAAGTCGTCATCTACAACCAGGATTTTAGGATTTGTAGTAGGAAGCATAACCATAACGTTTTAGCCTGTTTCGGATCTGGCGATTGACTATGGGCCGTAGCTTTTACCCTTCTTGACTGCTAGCCTTTCACCAAACGGATTTAATTAACGTGTAGCATCTTACAGAAAGGGTAGGTTCTGAGGGGTAGTCTGGGAAAATACTTAAACTTGGGTAAGGACTGCGCTGAAGATTCTTAGGGGATATACCTCTGGCACGTCTATGAGGGTAAGTGCAACTAAGTCCACAAAATGTGTACGCGATCGCCTGATGCCAAAAGCTTGGTTCGGAGTTTTGATTTGCCCTTACCTGGACTGAGAATGTAGATGTAGATAAAAAAATCAATTGTTGCCCGATATTACCTCTGTGGTACTTAGCTACACTTAATTTTCTATTAATTTTAGAAAAAGTTCAGCTATTATAATGTATGAATAATGTATGACTTTTGTATAAGTTTGGTATGTTTTTCATATTTAATGATGTATTTTTAAATCTTTATACTTAAGCAAAGCGTATTTTTAGCAGTACTTACCCAGATACACTTAATCTTTAAATTGACTACAAAACTGCAAAGTAATCACAATGATAAATTTTATAGTGGCGTGGCACAGTTGCTCGGGCATTACAGAAATCCTATTTAATTTTTGTTAGTGTAGCCTGCACTAAGGGCTGAAAACCTCAGTACAACTCAAATAGCCTGATTTCCTCTTGCCTATTTGCCTACGCATACTTCTACTCCCTGGTTGCTTGTTCGTTGCTTTACAAGTAATTTGAGCAAATATGGCCAATAATTAGCTGAGAGCATGACAAGTCAAGGACTGAGAGCATCGCCAGAAGGTATCAAAGCAGCAAAAACAGCTTTAACTGACAAAACATTAAGTCAGCACAAATTAGCAGTCGCCTTAGGTATCACACGCCAACCAGTTTCTAAGTTTTTCGCAGGTGAACCAGTTTCTCGCAGTTGTTTTGTGCAAATTTGTCAACAGCTAGGATTATCTTGGCAAAAAGTTGTCAGTATACCTGACGATGAGACATCTGAGATAACAGCTAAAGACAAGTTTAACGATTTTGATATCAACGCACTGGTGCAGAAAGTCCGTCAACAGCGCCAAGATAGAATTACCGACCAGTGTGGCACTTTGCAACTGTTGGATATTGCCCCAGTCATTCCTATAAATAACATCTATACAGATATCACTGTTTCCGAAGAAATCAGTAGCCAACAATGGCTAGATATTGCCGATTTAGCACTAGACTTTAGCCACAAGTCAAACTTTCATTCACTTACAGAAATCAATAACCTGAATAAATTACCTGGTTTAGAAGCTGTATCTCGGTACTCAAAGTTAATGGTGTTGGGTAAACCTGGTTCCGGTAAAACTATATTTTTGCAATATCTAGCTACTGAATGCAACAAAGGAGAATTTCAACCAAAGCGGATATCAATTTTCATCCGACTGCAAGAATTTGCTGAAGATACTCAAGATGATGGTGAATTGTCTTTAATGAAATATATTACCCAGGAATTTATCAGTTCTGGTATTGAAGAAAAGGCAACTGCAACCATACTAACTGAGGGTAAGGCACTGATTTTATTAGATGGCTTAGATGAAGTGCCATCTGCATATGTGAATCAAATGAACAGGGAAATTCGCAGATTTACTCAAACTTATTACAAAAACCAGTTTGTCATTAGCTGTCGCCTAGGGTACCAAAATTATAGATTTCCAGGCTTTACGCAAGTTGAAATCGTAGACTTTAACAATAAACAAATTGAAGTTTTTGTCAAAAACTGGTTTGTAGCAGTTGCTCATAAATCTAGAGAAGCTGGAGAAAGTATAGGTAATTTATTTTTTCATCAACTGAATCTGCTAGAAAATCGGCCGATTAAAGAATTAGCCATCACACCAATATTGCTACATCTAATTTGTTTAGTTTTTAGAGTCAAATCTGAATTACCATCCAACCCAGCCAAGTTTTATGAGCAAGTTTTGAATGTTTTATTAGTGAGGTGGGATGAAGTCAGAGGTATTCAACGATATCAGATTCATGGTGATTTAACCTTAGAACATAAAAAAAAGTTGTTGTCTCAGATTGCAGAGAGTACTTTTGAAAAGGAAAGTCATTTTTTTGAAATAGCAAAAGTTCAGCATATTATTAGCAACTATCTGAATACCTTGCCAAATATCTATACAGAGACAGGGCAATGGCAACAAGATATGGCAACCTTGTTTAAAGTAATTGAGGGGCAAAATGGTTTATTAGTAGAAAAGTCACGGGAGATTTACTCGTTTTCTCATTTAACACTGCATGAATATTTAACTGCTAAAAATATTGTAGAAAATTTCTCATACCAAGACTGTAATAATTTGATGAATAATATCACTGACGAGCGCTGGCGGCAAGTATTTTTGCTTACCGTGAGTATGTTACCCAATGCTGAAGATATGTTATGGGCGATGAAAAAAAAGATTGATTTAATAGTAGTAAATGATGAGAAAATACAAGGTTTGCTGATTTGGTTATCAAGAAAATCTCAATCAGTTTCCACTAGTTATCAAGCAGTAGCTCTGCGTGCTTTTTATCTAGTTTGTGTTGGACGTACTCCGCAGGAAGAACCATTCAAAAAGAGTATTTTTGCTGCTGCTTCTACATATGAACACAAAGTTATAATAAATGATCATATTCATACTCCTAGCTGTGACCTAGAGTGGGCCCTTGTGGGTAACATAGCTTTTAATCCTGACCTAGCCCTTGATGAATTTTTAACTAGTACTCTCATTTGTGCAATCGAGCTAAATTTGGCTGTTGAGTCTACCCTTGATGATGCTATTACCCTGGATCATGTTCAAGCTCTTAAAATTGCCTTACATCAAGCTTTAAATTTGGTTACAGAGGATGAATTGAAGCAAAAATTACAAAGCCTTGAAAAACAATTACCTCATTTAAATAGTAATTCAGAAAAAATTTACCAATGGTGCCAATCTCAAGGTAAATACTGGATTAAAAATCTAAGAAAAATTTTGATATCTTCTCGTGATATTGCTCATAATTGGCAGTTCAATAAACAGCAAATAGAATTATTACAGCAGTATTATTATGCTAATAAATTAATAATAGATTGCCTTAATCAATCTGCATACATTAATCAAGTTAACCAACAAGAAATTAAAGAAAGCCTGTTATTAGCATTTACAGAAACTAATCAATAAAGTTTTGCAGACTTAGTTTTGTAGAAAAACTAATAAAAATATGTGTTAAAAGATATTTTTTTAAAATAAAATTTAAATCTATCGCAAGAAAGAGACTTACTATAATATTCATACCTACGAAAGATAAAATAAAAATGTATATTTTGCTAATTTAATGATAGTGAAATCAATCAAAAATATTTATGAATAGTAATCCCCTTGAGAATATTATTCCCTCACAGCCACCAATAGAACCACAATCTGACGCTTATGCAGTTAAGTCTCGTTTAGAATGGGGTGAACCAGCTTTTACCATGCTGGATGTACGCGATCGCATGGCCTACAATCAGGGTCATATTATGGGCGCCATGGCCATGCCAATGGATGACTTGGTAGACCGAGCCGCTTCATCTTTAGAAAAGAAACGTGACATTTATGTTTACGGCGCCAACGAACAGGAAACCGCTCAAGCAGCACAAATGCTTCGTGCTGCTGGATTTGTCCATGTATCTGAACTCAAAGGTGGCCTAGCCGCATGGAAGGAAATTGGCGGGCCCACAGAAGGGATTATTGAATCCAGAACTCCCGCAGGTGCAGATGACCATAATGTTGTATCGCGGATGCAAAATCACTTAGATAATCTGGATAAAAAAGCCTAGATTTCAGGTCAATAGTTACTATTTGTAGGGTTTTTTACTTTGATGCAGGGTAACTGCACTAACATAAAAAGCGTTGTCAGTTGTAGCTATTGACCGTCTGCTTAATGCTCAAATACATCTTTATACTGCAATAAATCTAAGGACACTAATGTCGGTAGAACGTGAAAGCATTCTTGAGCAATTTCCCAACGTTCTTCCCGTTTGAGCATAGCGGTTAGTTGCTGCTGGATACTGAGTAAGTAGCGGACATCATTGGCGGCGTAGCTTAATTGAGCCTCAGACAAATTAGCGGCGTTACCCCAATCAGAACTTTGAGCGCTTTTATCTAGTTCTACTTTTGTTAACTCTTGCACCACATCCTTGAGTCCGTGACGATTGGTGTAAGTACGAGCTAGTTTACTGGCAATTTTGGTACAAAAAACAGGCTGCACCTGAATCCCCAAGTTATAGCGTAAAGTCGCAACATCGAAACGAGCGAAGTGAAAAACTTTGACAATATTCACCGCTTCCAAGAGTTGCTTCAAATTAGGGGCCGCAGTTTGCCCTCTAGCGATGCGAATTGCCGTGACTTTGCCTTCCGGGTTGCACAGCTGCACAAGACACAGGCGATCGCGCTGTGGTAATAAACCCATAGTTTCGGTATCAATGGCCATGGCCTCGGATTTTAAATACTCCGCCAGCACATCGTCGCTCAGATCGCCATCGCCTACTTGAAAATCTGGTAGTGTCATGAATTACTCAATAATAAATGCAGTGTCTTTTCGGTGAAATTACCATAAGACACTACATTATTATCCTATCTAGTACGAATGAAAATTTGGGTAAGGTAAACTTCGCCTTGGGAATTAGTCGCAACACCAATCCCCGTGTGGTCAAAATTGCCTTGGATGTTTTGTAAATGTCCAGGACTTTTCAACCAACCAGTAATAGCTTCGCTAGCGGGATCGCTATATCCCTGATTAACAGCGACATTCTCTGACGCATCATTGTAGCGAAGGGGAATAGCTTTCACACGCTGTTCAAATCCCTGATGACTAAACGGGACTTGTCCATTAGCCATGTTTTGACTGTGAATCCGAGCCTGTTGAGTAATATTTGCATTTAGGGTCAACTGTGGCAGTTTATTAGCAATTCGATATCGATTGATTTCCTCAAAAACTGATTTCTCCAAAGCAGTAGTTTCAAAAGACGTAGTTAATGTTGCAGCCTGACTTAAAGGAATCAACAACGGTTGATTAGGAGTGGTTGGTTCTGTCGAAGAGTTACCTGGTATGGGAGCAGTCATTAATCCACTCGCAAAGACAAGCGTACTTAAAGCGATGCCAAAAGCAGGTTGTCGGAACATGGAAACTTGCGTGATGTATGTACTTGAGACCTATACTCTAACTTCGTATTCTCAGAATACATAACAGGATACTATTGAATATTCATTAAATTAGGCCATTTTGGCAAATATTTCCGGAAAATAGCCAGTTCAAATATCTAACTGTCAGCACTGGGATAGATGAGTTGTAATTAATATGTAATATTTTTAACAAAAACTGGGAAAATGTGGGATAGTCCACCTTTCTAAGCACTTCTGAGCGCCACAATCGGGTCAAGTTTAGCAGCGCGACGGGCGGGAACGACACCAAAAAATAAACCAATACCGCCAGAAACACCAACGGCTGTAGCTATGGCTATGGGAGAAATTGCCGCTTCTAAGGGAGTAACAGCTGCTACCAAGACAATACCGCTCACACCAACCGCAGTCCCCACTAAACCACCAATGACGGAAACAATCACCGCCTCAATCATGAATTGCAGCAAAATATCTTGCTCGTTAGCACCAATTGCCTTTCGTAGTCCGATTTCTTGGGTGCGTTCGGTGACGGAAACCAGCATAATATTCATAATGCCAATACCACCCACAAATAATGAGATGCCGGCGATCGCAGCGAGCATAATGGTTAATGCACCTGTAATTTGACCAACGGTTTGCAACGCATCTTTTTGCGTGTTGATGGTGAAATCGTCTTCTCCAGTAATTTTGTGCCGCAAACGTAGTAAGTTCGTGATTTGAAACTGGGCTGCATCCACACTTTCAGCATCTGTGGCTGAAGCGACAATATAAGTTACCTCCAATCCATAGGGAGAAGTTCGTCCGACAATGCGGTTAGCCATAGTATTCAGTGGGATTAAGGCGGCTTCATCGTAATTCACACCTAAATTTGAGCCTTTGTCCTCTAACACCCCAATGACTTGAAAGCTAGCATTTTTAATCCGCAACTGCTGACCCACAGGGTTACTATTACCAAAGAATCTTTCTGCTAAGTCTGCACCAATGACTACAACTTGGTTACTGCGCCTCATGTCTATGTCGTTGAAAAACCGCCCTGTGGCAGTTTCAAAGTCACGCACACTTAAGAAGCTGGGAGTTGTACCAATAATGTTGACATTAGTGTTTTGGTTACGATAAGTTACCACCTGCCTACTATTTAACTCAGCAGTCACAGCCGCTATAGTTGGTACTTGACTGGCGATCGCCTGAGCATCTTCATACACTAAAGTTCTGGGTAAATCTAAAGAAATGCGCTGTGTGGCGCGATTACCGGGAATCACAAATAATACGTTTGGCCCTAAAGATTCCAACTCTTGGGTAACAAACCTTTGTCCGCCTTCACCAATACCAATCATGGCAATTACCGAAGCATTACCAATGACAATTCCCAACATCGTTAAGGCGCTACGCAACTTATTCGATAGCAGGGTTTTTCCTGCCATTTGCATACTTTCGAGGAGATTCATAAGTAATTCGTAATTTTATTGGTTGTTCTGCTGTTTGGCTCTTTCAGTGATGTAGTCTTGTGGTGGGTTGATAAAGACGCGATCGCCTTGTTGGAGTCCTTGTAAAATCTGGGTTTGGTCTTGGATTTGGGCGCCAATTGTCACTTCACGGAACTGGGGTTGATTTTTTTCATCGGCTACCAATACCCCTGTTATGCCTTGTTCTGTGACAATGGCTACCGTTGGTAACACCAAAGCATCACTGACGCGATCGCCTAAGAAGGTTAAATCTACATTTAAGCCAGAACGCAATTCATCTATACCTGTATCTAACTCCACCCGCACCTGAAAGGATGTCACGCCTTGTTCTACTACGGCTTCGGGGGCAATTAAACGCACATTACCTTTAAATATTTGGTCGGGATAGGCATCAGCCACAATTTCTACCTGCTGTCCCTGTTTAATTCTGCCAATATCAACTTCTGGGACTTGCGCTAGCACTTCTAAACCTTTAGCAACGGCGACAATGGAACTGGAAGTAGCCGACGCACTAGTAGAAGCCGAAGTTGTGGGAGTAACAAATGCACCCACATTGGCGTATTTCTGGGTGACAATTCCTGATAAAGGCGCACGAATAACTGTATCTTGGAGCCTGACTTCTGCCGCTTGGATTTGAGCTTCCGCCCCTTTCACTGCTGCTTGACGTTGAGCAATTTCTTCTGGACGACTGCCATTTTGCAACAGAATTAAGGCGGCGCGGGCTTCAGTAACAGCAGCTTCCCTTGCTGTGATTTCCTCATTGCGGCTACCACTTTCTAATAGTGACAGTCGTTTTTGGGCTTCATCTAAACTAGCTTTTGCTCTTTGGTCTTCACTAATATACTGTTCCAATTGGTCTTGAGAAGTTGCCCCTTGCTGGGTTAATTCTCGATAGCGGTTCACCCGTGATTGGGTGAGAGTCACCTGTGCTTGGGCTGAATTTACCTGTGCTTGGGCTTGGGCAATTTCTTGGGCGCGATTCCCCGCACGGGCTTGAGCTAATTGTGCCTCTGCTTGGGCTAATCTAGCTCTGGCTTGGTCAATTTCTTGAGGACGACTCCCCGCACGGGCTTGATCTAACTGGGCCTGTGCTTGGGCTAAATTAGCGCGGTATTGCAGTATCTGCGCTTGAATATCACCCACATCCATACGGGCGAGAACTTGTCCTTGTTGGACGCGATCGCCTTGTTCCACATATAACTGTGCCACCACACCAGGGTTTTTGGGACTGATATTGACACTTTGAACAGGTACAACCTTACCACTAGCAGTAATCCGCAAAGTGACATTTTGAGCTTCCACAGGAACAGTTAATTGGCTGATATCTTGTTCACGTGATCTCTGGTTAACAAGGTGATATGTAGTAGTTGTACCGACAACGACTGAACCTGCTACTATTAACCCCATTGCCCAGCGAAATGGATGCTTGACTTTGCCAATAAAGGGAAATTCTATCTGCGTCATCATAAATAGTAGCCTGAGCTAGCAAGTGCAGAAATGTAAAAAACTGTCCATCAACTAAACAACTAGACTGAAAATCAGCTTTATAGTTGCTTAATCTGTTTTTATACTAACTTTTAGTATTTTTTCCCGCCTTCACCTGATAGAGTGAAATCCACACCATGTCGAAGAGGCAGGGAGCAGAGGGGCAGGGAGCAGGGGAGAAAAACCACCCACAAGGAGGAGCCACTGCGGTGGATGGGTTTCCTGACTTGTAGACGCCCTCTGGGCGGCTTCCCGCAGGGTACGGACTGGCGTCAAGTGGCGTTAGGGCTTCTCTACGAGACGCTGCGCGTAGCTTGCTTCTCCGTAGGAGGAGTACAATCAACAGAGCAAGGGAGCAAGGGAGCTATCGCCCACAATTCCACTCGGCTTTATTTAAACCTTATCTTTTGGTACAAGGGACTTCCCAGTCTCTCCCCCCTGCCCCCTGCTCCCTGCCTCTTCAGTGAGGTTGTTGATTTAATTGGCCGCCCTCAAAGCCACACTCCGCCGCAAATTAGCCAAGGCACGATTGTAATTTAAAATAGCTGTGACTCGATTACCTTCAGCCCTGGTGAGGTCGTTTTCTGCAAAAATCACATCTGTTTGAGTACCTACACCAGCTTCAAACCTCAGCCTAGCTAAATTTAATGCTTCCCTAGCTTGATTTAAAGCCACGCTAGAAGTTTGCACATTCTCTAGATTTGATTGCAATTGAGCATAGAATTGTTCTACATCGAACCGAATTTGATCGCGCTGACTGGCAAATTGCGTTTCGGCGATCGCAATATTAACTTGTGACTGAGCTGCACTTGCTCTAGCTGCACCCCCATCAAATAAATTTAAACTGCCTCTAAGTGCTATTGAATAACCATCAGTAGAGCTGAATCCATCATCAAATCGATCAGCTATGTTATAGAACCCATTCGCACTGATTTGCGGCCCTAGCCGTGCCAAAGCCTGTCTTCGCTGTTGTTCGGAAATCCTGCGTTGTGATAATTGTTGTGGCAATTCTGGACGGTTTTGTAATGCTTGAATAATACTTTCTTCAACCGTTGGCTGCCAAAGACCCGCTATTTCCACAGGATCAGCCGCACTGATATTTACCGACTGCGCCAAACTTAACAAAGTAGCAAACTGTCGCCGGACTATTTGCTGTTGAGCCAGAGAATTAGTTAAATCTTGTTGAGCATTAGCTAAATTTACCTGAGATTGCAGCACATCGAACCGTGTACCGACTCCCGCCTGTTCCCTAGCTTGAGCATCCCGCAAACTAGCCTGGGCGTTTTCTACAGCCGATTGATTAATTCGTACTTGTTCATCAGCTTCTTGCAAATCGTAGTATTGAGTGATGACATTCAACTCAATTTCCAAAGACCTGATTTCCACAGACAGCTGGGGTAACCGTTCCTCTGCTACGCGGATGCTAGCTTGCCTACTACCAGATGTATAAATGTCATAATTTATTTGCACTTGACCGTTGAAAGCAGTACTAGATTGAGCCGCAGTCCCAGTAAAACCTTCACCACTGTTAGTCAAATTAGCACCAAGACTAACATTAGGAAACAAAGCCGCTTGAGACTCTCGCAATGCAGATTGTCCGCGCTCAAGTTCTAATATAGCTACTTGTAAATCTCGATTATTGCGTTTTGCTAGTTCCAAGGCCTGAGCCAAGGTTATGGGTTGAGTACCCTGAATCCTCACTTCTTCTGGCTTTGTCGGAAATTGCAGTGGATTGGGACTAGGGTTGAGAAAATCGGGAACTTGTACAGCATTAGCTGGTGTTTCTACGGGAGTTTGAGCATTGACGCTCTTGGCTAAAGTCGGGACAACAAGAGCGATCGCCACGGCAACCCCGGTAAAATGCACACAGTATAAGAGAAAATTCATATTATATTTAGCACTTACGTATTGACAGATTGCTTAGATAGTGTATCGAAAAACAGGCTTTCTCTCCCAACAGATATCAGACAATAAGAGATACTGGTTAACTGGGAAGAATTACTTTACATTGGTTTATTTTAGAAACTTAATACCCTAATATCAATATTATCCAGCAAGACCTAACAGTAGTGGGCAAAGCTACGATTAGGGTATGTAATATGGTTGAACTATTCATAAGTTAATTTAATATAAAATAATCTTTTATAGATGGCAGAATATGACAACCTGTATAAAATCCTCGATTTGGCGAAATCGATGCATCCATAATTGAGAGAATGCGAGTTTTAACTACAAAACAATGGGAACAGTTAGGAGAAGAATTTTTAGACTTTTCTCATGTATCTGATTTAGGTGCTTGGCTGAAACAAAATACGAGCAGTTAACAGAAATTTTAGCCAACAATTAAACCATCTTGGACGCGGATAATTCTTTTGGTTTGAGCAGCAATATCTGGTTCGTGAGTCACAATCACAATGGTAATTCCTTGCTCATTTAATTCTGTTAATAAATTCATTACATCGTGAGAAGTTTCAGTATCTAAAGCACCCGTAGGTTCATCTGCCAAAACCAATGCTGGTCGGTTAACCAAAGCACGGGCGATCGCTACCCGTTGTTGTTGTCCGCCAGACAGTTGACTGGGACGATTAGCAATGCGATCGCCTAGTCCCACCCTTTGTAATGCTTCCAAAGCCCTTTGACGGCGTTTTGGTTTAGGTAAGTTGGCATAAATCATGGGTAACATGACATTTTCTAAAGCCGTTGACCGCGCCAATAAATTAAATTGTTGGAAAACAAAACCAATTCTTTGGTTACGAATATAAGCTAATTCATCATCATTAAAAGTAGTTAAATTTCTGCCTTCAAAAATGTAGTTTCCCGTTGAGGGCCGATCCAAACACCCCACAATATTCATCAACGTAGATTTACCCGAACCTGACGCACCCATAATAGAAATATATTCCCCTTCCTCAATGGAAAGTTGAATACCCTTAAGTATAGGAACAGTAACTTCTCCTAAATAGTAAGTTTTAGTAATAGACTCCAGCCAAATCATCGTAGTCATATGAATTACAAATTAATAATTATTTAATCGCTTCTTAAAGCAGTAATCGGATCTAATTTAGAGGCATTGCGTGCAGGAATTACACCAGCTAGTAAGCCAACGCCTAAAGATAGGGCAAACCCAGCAATAATTGATAATACAGAAATCACAAAGGGAAAACTGAAAACTGTAGATGCACTAAAGGCAATTAAAATGCCACCCCCTATGCCAATAGCACCACCCAGAGTGGAAATGACGATCGCCTCAGCTAAAAATTGATTGAGAATTGCTGAATTGGTTGCCCCTACTGCCTTACGAATCCCAATTTCCCGCGTCCGTTCGACAACAGAAACCAGCATAATATTAGCAATACCGATACCACCAACAACTAAAGAAATCCCGGCGATCGCTACTACCATAATTGTAAATAACCCCACCACATTGGTGAAGGTACTGACAATATCAGCTTGGTTAGTTAAGCGGAAATCATCAGGTTGTGGTGGATAAATATTGTGGCGTAGGCGTAAAATATTCGTCACTTGAAACTGAGCGGCCTCTAACTTTTCCTGATCACTGGATTTAATTAAAATTCCATTCACAGAAACACCTGCTAAGGCATTGTTACCCACAATTCTCCTAGACATACTAGTTAGAGGAATAAACACTTGGTCATCTCGGTCATTGGGCCCTTGAGAACCTTTCGGTTTCATGACGCCAATTACTTCATAAGCCTCGCCCTGAATGCGGATTCTTTCGCCTAGAACATTAGCACTCTGTCCAAATAATGTCCTCTGGACTGTAGTCCCAATAATCGCCACTTGTGTAGCAGTATCTAGTTCCTCCTGAGTAAAAAATCTTCCCTGCTGGGGAAAAGTATTTCTCGCTTCCGGGTAATTCAAATCTGTACCAAAAACAGTTGTCGAAGTATTTTGCTGCCCATAAACCACTTGTGTATTGCTTTGGAGATAAGCAGAAACAATCTCAGCCGATGGTGCTTGTGATGCGATCGCCTTAGCATCTTCCCAAGTTAAAGTACTACTAGAACCTAAGCCTTGACGCACATTACCGCTTCTAGCCGCACCCGCCAAAACCTGAATCACATCTGTACCCAAAGCCTGAATTTGTTGCTCAACACCTCTTTGCACCCCTTGACCAACAGAAGTAATAGCAATAACTGAAGCAATACCAATAATTACACCCAGCATCGTCAAGCCTGTGCGTAACTTATTACTCCACAGCGTCTCCGCCGCCATTGACAAAATTTCCCAAAATGGCACCGAGCGAGTCTGTACAACACCCCCTGGCTGTTCTTGGCGCACTTGGCGGTTAGTCAAAACACTAATCTTCACAATTCCCCCAAAATAGCTATATTATTCAAAACCAAATTTATGGGCGACCACCACGATTTCGACCACCCCCACCCATACCAGGAAGAATACCCCCTCGCGGTGTTGATTGTGGACGTGACCCTGGCGGAAAACTCAGTAAAACTTCCTCATCTCCTGTCAATCCCGATTTAACTTCCGTAAAGTTGTTCTCAGTCATTCCAGTCTCAATACGAGTAAAAAAAGGTTGTCCATCAGCGCCAACCACAAACACACCCGTACCATTTTCTCGACGCACAACCGAGGCTGTAGGCACAACTAAGGCGTTTTCTACCTGATTAACTTGAAACTCTGCTTCCACATTCATCCCCGATCTCAGAAGCCGTTCCGGGTCTACAAGTGATACTTTCACTTCAAAACTGGTAACATTTTGCACTACAACAGCTTGGGCAGCAATTTGACTAACTTGACCTGCAAAAGTTCTTCCGGGATAAGCATCCGCCCTAATTGTGACTGATTGACCAAGGCTAATTTGAGAAATATTGGTTTCCGCTAAATTAGTCACCACTTCATTAAGAGAAGCCAAAGACAAAATAGAGGAAGAAGTCGCAGAAGATACATCGCTACCAGCAGTGGTAGGCGTCACAAAAGCACCAGGATCAGCAAACTTCCTCGTCACCAAACCATCAAAAGGAGCGCGAATGATGGTGTCATTAATTTGGGCTTGAATAGTTGTCCGCGCGCTGAAGTGAGTTGCCCTTGCAGATTAGAGTCATCCATGTAAGCCAAAATTTGCCCGGCTTTGACAATATCCCCTTCTTCCACTAATAATCTTCTCAAAATGCCGGAATTTTTCGGACTGAGATTTATTGACCTTTCAGGCTTCACCGTTCCATTAGCGGCCACTGTGTCTGTGAGGTTTTGTCGTTCTACAGGCTGCGTCAGCACTCGCTGTCTTGCTTGTTGACCAGGACGGACGGCTAGTTGGTAATACACTGCATAGCCAACTCCACTTAAAAGTCCCAAGATAAGTAACCAAGATAGCCAACGATTCCTATTCTTTGTTTTCACCTTTGGCATCAAAGATGCTGAATCTACTGGGTTGGATGTATCAATAGTCATATTAATTTTAATGTAGAAAAAATGGCTACCGAGCTAGTTCTGGATGGCTAGAACTTTAGCCTGGTAGCTCTATACCTTGCAATTTCGTCAGATTTTAGTTACCGCTAGGAAAAGGATTTTCTGTAGGTTAGCGATTCCATAATCTCAGTGTACTGCCCTTAATTTTAACCACTATATTTTGATAAGTACTCCATTTTGAAGCCTGATTTGGCCGTTTGTTAGTGAAATTGACTCCTTATTTGCACAAAATTTCAATTGCGTCAAACTCAATTGATGCTAGTAATTATCAGACACAAAGTTCCAATTCTATGCGTGACTAAAGTCATTAATCAGGATAAAAGAGTATATGACCAAAGTCATTAATTTTGCCTGATTTACCAAAAAATATTTCTCTACTAATATAATTAAATTTTTGAATATCAAGTATTACGCTGTTACCCAGCTTCGCTAACAGACTGCCAAATAAAAAATATCTATAACTGCGTAAATTACGCCCTTTGTGGTTTATTAATTTTGATAATTTATGCATTAATAATCCTTGAAGATTGGTATTTTGAGAATTGATGTTCTAGTTTTTAACCATAATTTGACTTCCAAAAATCTAGAACACGAGGGATGAACATAGTTGCAACTTATGCCTGCAATCTAATTCACTGTCGTTCAAAAATAAAAATCATTGAAGCTGGTTGCAGAGTCTGGGAATGGCAAGGTTCTTGTAACTTGACTAATCGGTAATTCCTGAGATGAAACTCTGCAATCCATGATTCAATTGTCCTAAAATACCAAGGAGCAGGTTGAAACAATTCATCTGATATCCCTTGCCAAGAAGTGGAACGCCAACCATCTGCGTATGGTAAGTCATCACCTGTCATCAGAGGATGGAGTGTTTGAATAATTATTTTGCCTTGAGACTCTAGCAAACTCTGGCCCGCTTCAGCTATTTCTCCCAAGGAGCGTTCTCCCAGAATGGAAAAGTTGCAGATGAAGCAAGAGAATTGCTGAAAGCTGCCAAATTTTTGTAATGGCAAATCCGAGTATGCAGATACTACAAAGCGGACATCGCCAAGAGATTTTGCTGACTCAATCAGATCAGGTGTACCATCAACTCCCCACCCATTAAACCCACGTGAGCAAAGTTCACGGCATAACCAGCCTTCACCACATCCAATATCTAAGAATGATTTGGGTGCAAGTTCCACCACAGCTGCGACAATAGCGGAGTTTGTCACCAAAGTACGACTTTTAATTTGCTGTTCACGCACTACACGTGTCCACGGTTGAGCATTCACAGCCCATGAATCAAGTAATTTTTGTTCGTTCTGAGTCATCTAAATTGAAGTTGAAATTGGAATAATTAGTATATGCTGATACAGCCAGCACTAGCGACAGTAAATTTTGCCTTTCTTCTCAAGCAGAGATCGTTTAAGCTAGCTGGAAGATTCCTTGATTTGTGGCTAAGAGGCGGTAGTGTGCCTAAAAATGTTAGTTTAATTTCTCTTCTGGTAGTTTGCAGCTTGTGGAGTATGCCCAGGGCAGTGAACGCACAAGCGTTGCTCCCCCATACCGTGCAGCTAGATGCAACAAAGTTGGAGCAACAAGGGTTGCGCCTAGCACAAGAAGCGGCTCAACTCGGTCAATTTCAGCAATTTGACTTGGCCTTACCACGGGCGAGATTGGCGAGTCAACTGGCTCCCAAAAATGAGAGAGTTTGGTTTCTTTTAGGTGGTTTGCATTTACAAGCTAAAGATTATGATGCAGCTACAAATGCATTGCAAAAAGCAAAATCTCTCAATCCTCAAAATCCGGACGTTGCATTTGCGTTAGGTTCAGCTCAGTTCCAACAGCAAAAGTACCAAGCAGCGGCGGATTATTACAAGGAGGGCTTGAAGTTAAAACCTGACAATGCCGAGGGATTGTTTGATTTGGGTAATGCTTATTATATGATGGGTCGATTATCCGAGGCGATCGCCCATTACAATAAATCTTTCTCTCAAGATCAAAAATTCTGGCCCGCGATTAACAACATTGGTTTAATTAATTATGAACAGGGTAATATTGATGGGGCAATTAAGCAATGGCGAGCTTCTGTGAATATCGACAAGCAAGCAGCAGAGCCTTTATTAGCCCTAGCTGTGGCACTATACAATAAAGGCGATCGCCAGCAAGCTCTGTCAATGGGAGAAACTGCACTGCGTATCGATCAGCGCTATGGTGATTTGGATTTCCTCAAGGAAAACCTCTGGGGTGAACGTCTGTTATCTGATACAAAACAATTCTTAGAATTGCCGGGCATTCAAGCTGCTCTACAGCAACAGGATAACTCGTCAGCACCCAGGTAAGACATAATTACTAATTCGTAATTCGTCATTAAAGGTTCTAGTTGCTAGAAATATCAATGACGAATTATGCTGACAACAGAGCCTAGAGGCAAAAATTAAAAGTCTTTGCTTTTTGCCTTTTATGACATTGACACTTGCCGAGTACTATCATTATATAGTACATATATACTAAATAAAACGAGAATTATTCGCCCAGTGAATGCTTTGGGCGAATATTCTTGACAGCAGTAGTCAAGGTTTAGTGTATATCTGTAGGGAGAAGGGCAATAATTTGTTCAACAAACTTTTGATGATCGACAACAGGTTTAGAGATGTAACCATCTGCACCACTTTGCTTGAGAAAGTTCTCGCGATCGCCTTCCATCGCATGGGCTGTTACCAGAATAACAGGTAAGTTTGCTGTTTTTGGGTCGGATTTCAACATTTGTGTAATTTTGATTCCGTCAACAGATTGACCTTGGTAAACACTTCTAGAAAGAGAGACATCCATCAAAATTAGGTCTGCTTCTCCCGACTGGGCAATCTTGATTACTTCTTCCACATTTTCTGTGTGTTTCACATCCAAGCCTCCCCGTTTGGTCAAAATTTTAGAAAAAACACGAGCGTTAATTAGATCGTCTTCAACAATTAAAACGGTTTTCATGAGAATTTTATATATAGAGGTGAGGGAGGTAAAAAGCTGACTAAAACTGTTGTCTAGCTCCTTTTTAATCATCAATTTGCATTCCTGTCATCAAGGATAATACTACTGCTATTTATCCTTTGACTATCAAGATTGTGTTAGGAATCTCATTTCATCCGTTATGCTGTGTTTGCTACAGTATTTCATTCAAGCGACCTTTGTGTAATTAAATTTCAGGGAAAAAACTCATGGCAAAACAGTTAAACCTTCTCCCCACGGGACAGGTAATCACAACAGCCCTGCACACGGAGATGCAACGGTCTTATCTAGAATATGCCATGAGTGTGATTGTTGGGCGAGCCTTACCAGATGTGCGTGATGGCTTAAAACCAGTGCATCGGCGGATTTTATATGCCATGCATGAACTAGGTTTAACGCCAGATAGACCCTATCGTAAGTGCGCCCGTGTAGTCGGAGATGTACTGGGTAAATATCATCCTCATGGTGATCAGTCAGTTTATGATGCCTTAGTCAGGTTAGTACAAGAATTTTCCTGCCGCTATCCCTTACTAGCAGGACATGGCAACTTTGGTAGCGTTGATAATGATCCCCCAGCCGCCATGCGTTACACAGAAACGCGACTTGCACCCATCAGCTATGAGGGGATGCTGGCAGAAATTGGCGAAGAAACTGTAGAATTTATTGGTAATTTTGATAATTCCCAACAAGAACCTACAGTATTACCTGCTCAGTTGCCTTTTTTATTACTAAATGGCTGTTCTGGGATTGCTGTGGGGATGGCGACAAATATTCCCCCACACAACTTGGGAGAATTAGTTGATGGCTTAATTGCCTTAATTGACCAACCAGATTTGTCAGATGAAAAATTATGGCAGATAATTCCCGGCCCCGACTTTCCTACCGGCGGCGAAATAGTTGGTAATTCAGGGATTCGGGAAGCATACACCAGTGGTAAGGGGGGAATTTTGCTGCGGGGAGTCGCCAACCTGGAGGAGATTGCACCTACCAGGGGTAGTAAGCGACGGACAGCAATTATTATCACCGAATTGCCTTATCAAGTGAATAAGGCAGGTTGGATTGAAAAAGTAGCAGACTTAGTAAATCAAGGTCGAATACAAGGCATTTCTGATCTGCGGGACGAAAGCGATCGCGAAGGAATGCGAGTAGTAATTGAACTCAAACGTGATACTAATCCCCAAGAACTTCTCCAGAATTTGTATCACCAAACCGCCTTACAAAGTAACTTTGGGGCGATTCTTTTAGCTTTGGTGGATGGACAACCCCGCCAGTTAAGCTTGCGCCAGATGTTGCAGGAGTTTTTGAAATTCCGAGAACATACGCTCAACCGTCGCTACAGTTATGAGTTAGGTAAGGCGGAAAGTCGGCTGCATATCGTGACAGGTTTGCTCAAAGCACTGTCTCAACTAGATCAGGTAATTGAAATTTTGCGCCAGGCTGCTGATGGTAGTACGGCAAAAATTAGCTTATGTAGCCGACTGGAATTGAGTGAGGAACAAGGTGATGCTATTCTAGCGATGCCATTACGCCGCCTCACCAATTTAGAAAAGCACAACTTGCAACAAGAGTTTGAACAACTCAGCGAACAAATTGCTTTACTGCAAAGATTACTGAGCGATCGCCGAGAATTACTGAAAACACTGAAAAAAGATTTGCGATCGCTAAAGCGCAAATATAACAATCCTCGGCGGACTAAGATTTTAACTCACATTAGTCACGAGTTACCTCAAAACAAAGGAGCAGAAAAAAGCAAAAGCAAAGTAGCCACAGCAGAACTACAAAATTTACCAACCGCTGAACCCGCAGAAGAAATCAGCTTGGAGTCTACCCACAGGGGATATGTGCGTCGCCTACCGTTATCAGGGAAAAAGTCAAAAGTTGAAAACGGGCTGCATGAGAATGACTTCATTATCCAAACCGATATTACTAATACACATAAAGAGTTACTGGTAATTACCAGTGGCGGTAAAGTCTACCCTGTGAATGTGGGCGATATTCCCCCCACCACTGGACGTTCGCCACGGGGAACACCACTGATTACCATGCTCACAAGTACTGCTCAAGGCGCACAAGAAGACGTAACTAGTAGGCTGATCCTGCCAGAAAATTTGGAAACAAGGCAGATGGTTTTGTTAACTAAGCAGGGACGAATTAAGCGCTTTTCTTTGGGAGAATTGACAAACCTGACTCGTCGAGGAATTACAATTTTGAAGCTTAAAGAAGATGATGAATTGTTATTTACTCAGTTAACTACCCCCAAAGACCATCTAATTTTAGCTAGTTCAGGTGGGCGCATGTTAAGATTCCCCGCCAATGATGAACAACTACCAATTATGGGGCGGACAGCCATGGGTTTACAAGCATTCCGACTGCTGAAACACCAACAAATGGTTGGTTGTGTAACTGTGGCTGGAGAAGATAACCTGTTGCTGGTGACTGAAGAAGGATATGCGAAACGGTTGTCTGTAAGTAGTTTAAAACGAGCTAGTCGGGGTGATTTAGGCACACAATCGCTGAAATTTGCCAGTAAAACCGATAAATTAGCGGGAATGGTCAAGGCGATCGCCTCTGGGGAAGTAGCACTGGTGACTAATAAAGAGCGCGTCGTGCGAATAGATGTGGAGACAGTGCCTATTTTGGGTAGAGATGGCAAGGGTGAAAGCATTCTTGATCTCAACCATGATGAAAAAATTATCACTGTTGCCGAAGTGCGATCGCATAACTAACAACAAAAAAATCGGCGGTCATCCCATCCTTTCGAGGAATAGGAGCATAATTGTCCGCCGATTTATGCAAAAAATATTTTCATTTCTAGTGAATCTATCTGTGGATAGATGCTTTTTTCTTCCTATAATTTTGATAAAATAAAGTCAATATTTAGCAACAAAAGTATAAATAAACATGGCAATCCTGAAAAAGTTTGTTATATTAGTTTACATAAGGCAATAATAATTCGTAAATCTAGTTTGGAGTGCCAACCATGACAAACGCAACAAACGCTACTAATCAGGTAACCACAGACCGCAACGCTTGGTCTTGGGGCTTTACACCCCAAGCAGAAATTTGGAACGGTCGTTTAGCGATGATTGGCTTTTTAGCAGCTGCACTAATTGAGTTGTTTTCTGGTCAAGGCTTCCTTCATTTCTGGGGAATTCTGTAAGTCTAACTACACAGAATTAGCTACATAAAAAAATTAAGTAAAAACCTGGTAGTACAATTGACCACCAGGTTTTTTAGCTGTTTGTCATTAGACAAATGTCTATGACTAATGATTTACCCTGAGCGTAGCCGTAAAGCCTACGGCATAGCTGCGCTTACCGCGGTAGCGTCTCGTAGAGAAGGGCTAATAACTACCGAATATATTCCTTGAGTACACTGTTACGATTTGGGTGACGCAACTTACGCAGAGCCTTAGCTTCAATTTGTCGAATCCGTTCGCGGGTGACGTTGAAAATTTGGCCAATTTCCTCAAGGGTCTTCATGCGCCCATCATCCAAACCATAGCGGAGTCTGAGAACATCACGTTCACGAGGGCTAAGGCTATCCAGGACTTTTTCTAGGTCTTCACGCAAAAGGTTTTTAGAAACCTGATCTTCTGGTGTTTCACCATCGGATTCAATAAAATCACCCAATCGAGAATCTTCTTCTTTACCGATAGGCGTTTCTAGTGAAATGGGCAACTGGGCAGATTTAGCAATAAACCGTAACTTCTCGATGGTCATTTCCATGCGAGTAGCGATTTCTTCTTCTGTGGGTTTGCGACCCATTTCTTGAGATAACAACTTGGTAGTTTTCTTGATCCGCGAGATGGTTTCGTAGAGATGAACCGGAAGGCGGATAGTACGGGATTGATCAGCGATCGCACGGGTGATTGCTTGACGAATCCACCATGTAGCGTATGTAGAAAACTTATAACCTTTTTCGTGGTCAAACTTTTCTGCGGCGCGAATCAAACCGAGACTACCTTCTTGAATTAAGTCTTGGAAGGACAAGCCACGGTTCATGTATTTCTTGGCAATTGACACCACAAGACGGAGGTTTGATTGCACCATCTTATCTTTTGCCCTGCGGCCAATGTGCAGGCGATAACGAAAGGCTGGCAATGGCAGTTGTACTGCTTCTGCCCATTCGCTGTCACGAGGATCGCGTTCTAATTGCTCAGAAAGTCTCTCCCGCACCCTTTCTAATTCCAGCAAATCAGCAATTTTCCGCGCCAGTTCGATTTCTTCGTCTGCCCGCAACAGACGAATCCGACCAATTTCTTGCAAATAAAGGCGAATCGAATCTTCGGTGTAATGCTTTTTCTTGCTTTGTGTCCGACGACGCGATTTAGCGGCTTTTCCAGACTTTGCGTCGTCCTCATCAGACTGAGGTTCTAAAAATTCATCGTCGCCGTCATCGTTAATCAGCAAGTCCTCTTCTTCTTCTTCTTCTTCGATTAAGAGTTCTAACTCGAGCTCAGGCTGATTCATTATTTCTAGGTCAGGCTGATAAATGCTTTCGAGTACGTTGTTAGCCTGGTTCATGCCGCGTTCCTCATGCTCCTTGCAGAATCAATTACTCAAGATGGGTTTACTGCTCTTTTAAATATGAGCTAGTTAATCACCGAAAATAGGGTTTTAGGCTATTTCCCTATGATATTTTCGGATTTTTTGGTGTGTGTGAAAAGCCGCAGTTGATGCCGACTTAACTCACATTAGTTAAAAGTTATATGTGTTGTCTTAGCACACAACTTTGTAACTTGCTTGTCTAAAAAAGACTGGTCTTAATGAAAAAATCTACCACTCCATATAAATGAAATATGACTGTTGGCATATTTTCCTATAAAGACTGTTCCGATTGTAGCCTGTTTCACAGAAATTGCACTCTTTTTGTGTATTAATCATGATGCCTTTAAGTAAGGTAAAGCCACTATTATCAAAAAGATATGGGAAATGGTAGTTATACCCTTAAATTTTCTCTAAAGCTTTTTGGAATTTTAGTGGCATCCTTTTTACGTTGACAGAAAAGCATATTCACCCTTATAGAGTTTTAGGTATGATGCAAAACATTAATTACCTAGAAACAATGCTTTTCATGTTAGCTTAGGCCAGAAATATTAATGCACCCATTTTTACAATTCCTTCATATATGAATCAGTTTTTCGGTTACACGGGGCTGACCACAGACTAAATCAAGCAATAATAGTGATGCTCCTCTCAATACATTTAACTGGATAAATGCCAAAGACCTGAACTAAGGAGTTGAGGCGGTGGCGGCATCAGCCAAAAGGCGATCAATTGAGATTTGACTAATTTGGTCTTATTCACACATTAGCGCACTGCTGAGATTTCCACCCTATGAAACTTGACAAACTGTTCTTATTGTATCCACCGATATTTTAATCAATTCAGCAAAGATTTGACAGTTAAAATTACAGATATTTGCTTACTTAAGGCAAATCTTTATCGGATACAGGCAAAACAATCATCTTCACTCCTGTAAAACTGGAACAGATGAGCAACTTGCTATCTAGTGTTAGCAGGGAGAAGTTAAAACCTAAAACAGTTAGATTGTCGCTGAAAAATTTATTTGTAAACTCAACTTGCGTAATAAAATTGTTAAATTTAATACTGCCACCCCAAGGAAAATATTGTGGTTTTTTGATATTCAATCCTTAAGAAATTTAGCTAATGCAAATTTGTGGGCAATATTTGACATTTGCTATTCAAGCATAACAAATGCTTTTCTAACTTGTGCAAGTCATGAACTCAACACTTAGGAATATGAATTGAATAACATACAAATCTTGTTTTTGACATCACACTGCCTTTCCTTTGTCAGGATAGGGGTTGGGGGTGAGGTTCTGTATTTTATTAAATCCGCATTCCTGAGCTAGAAACTGAGCGATCTGAGATATATATCTCTATCGCTCTCAAGCACTTTTCTAAGTATTTTCAGGAAAAGCTTGACAGCATTGTTCATTTATGCATTTGCTCACCATGAAAAAACTGATAGTTTTAGTAATCTATTGCTTATGTATTCTATCAAACAATTTTCACCGACTAAAATGCACAAAAAAATTTCCCCGGTATTTTTTCTGATTCTTTAACCGGGGAGTCTTGCCTAATTTTAATTAGTGTGGTACCTAATTGTTCTGCAAACTAGCAGGAAAATTGGGTGGCAGAATTACTTGGTCAACTGTGTGAACAACGCCATTTCTCGCTGGGATATCTGCCTGAGTTACCCTCGCATCGTTAACGGTGATTGTATTGGTAGCATTATCGACATTGATAGTAACAGGGGTACCCTCAACTGTGTTGACTTCTCCTGATGTCAGTTGGCTAGAGGTAACTTGCCCAGGTACAACATGGTAGGCAAGTAACTTCGTTAATTCTTCTTTGTTTTCTGGCCGCAAGAGATTATCTAAAGTGCCGGCGGGTAAGGCAGCAAAGGCGGCGTCAGTAGGTGCAAAAACTGTGTAAGGCCCTGGGGTTGTCAATTGATCCTGTAAGCCTGCGGCTTCCACTGCCCGTGTTAAAGTTTGAAACTGTCCTTCTCTGGCGGCGGCCTGTGATAGTTCGGCTAAATTAAGGTCAGCGGTTGTTTCTGTACGTGTATCGGCAACAGGAGGGGCAGTAGCAGTTGGAGTCTCTGTGACGGGAGGCGCAGCTGGGGGGGCTTCTGTGACAGTTCGAGGGGCGCAGGCCGATAGAGCAACTATGCTCCCTACACCAAGAATATTGAACAATGCTTTTGCTATTGTATTTTGACTGACTTTCATAGCTGTGAGTAAAATCCTGTTAAGTAGGGAATTACTGACCATAGTCAATAATTTTATGGAGATCGTCCCTCAGCCTAACGACGTAATTTATTAAACATCTAAATCAAGATGTATTTTTTGATAAATAAGTTTAATTGAGTTTTTAGATCACAGTACTTTACACAAAGTCTTTGCTGCACAAGCATTTTGATATATTTCATACAATAATTTAATTTGATAAATCAACTGACTTTTTTGACGATACATCCATCAAAAGATATGAGATATAGTCTTTTAAATTTTTACATTGGTAGAGATACCTGATAAAAAACACAAAAAATAATGGGTAACTTTTTCACAATTACCCACCATAAATTAATTAGCAATCTCACTGCACATTTTTCAATGGTGCAGACAAAGTTGATATTAGCTTGATATTAGATATCTAGGTCAGTGAAGTTGAGTTTAGAGCCATAGGTTTCGATAAATTCGCGTCTTGGTGCCACACGATCGCCCATTAAAATAGTGAAAATGCGGTCTGCTTCGGCGGCGTCTTCAATTTCCACTTGCTTCATTTTGCGAGATTCTGGGTTCATGGTAGTGTCCCAGAGTTGTTGTGGCATCATTTCACCCAAACCTTTGAAGCGTTGGATGTTGTAATTGGCATTACTGGGAAGTGTACCCAGGTACTGTTGCAGTTCACGTTCGCTATAACAGTATTCATGATTGCGTCCCCGTTCTACTTTAAACAGTGGAGGACAAGCAATATATATAAAGCCTTGTTCGATGAGCGCGCGCTGATACCGATAGAAGAAAGTTAACAACAGTGTCCTGATATGCGCCCCATCTACGTCAGCGTCAGTCATGATGACGATCCGGTGATAGCGTAGTTGGGAAGCATCGAACTCATCACCTTTTACGCCCAAACCCAAGGCTGTAATTAACGATTGAACTTCGTTATTTTTGTAGATTTTAGCGTCGTCAGTTTTTTCGATGTTAAGGATCTTACCACGTAGAGGGAGGATGGCTTGGGTACGGCGATCGCGTCCTTGTTTGGCACTACCACCCGCTGAGTCGCCTTCCACAATAAAGATTTCCGACTCGCTAGGGTCACGAGAACTGCAATCTGCTAATTTACCAGGTAATGGCGAAGATTCGAGAACCGATTTGCGTCGCACTAATTCCCGCGCATGACGGGCGGCTTCTGCGGCTTTAAAGGCTTGAATCGCTTTATCTAAAATCGAGTCAGCTATACCAGGATGAAATTCTAAGTACTCAGTCAGAACTTCTCCCACCAAAGAATCGACAATACCCCGAACTTCGGTGTTACCAAGTTTGGTTTTGGTTTGTCCTTCAAATTCAGGATCGGGGACTTTCACCGAAATGACTGCTGTTAAACCTTCGCGGACGTGTTCGCCACTGAGGTTAGATTCATTTTCTTTAATTTTATTGCGCTTACGGGCGATCGCATTTAATGTCCGCGTCAGCACCGCCTTCAAACCTTCTAGGTGTGTACCACCATCAACGGTGCGAATATTATTGGCAAAACCCAGCACATTATCTGTATAAGCGTCAGTACACCACTGTAAAGAAACTTCTATTTGTACATTGTTGCGTTCTCCCTGCACATAAATAATTTCTTCATGCAGTGGTTGCTTCTCACGGTTCATGTAAGCAATGTACTCTTTGATGCCACCCTTATATTCGTAGGTTTCTATCCTGGGTGTATCACTTTTGAGAAGTTCTAACCGATAATCGCCAAAGGTAATTTTGACGCCAGCATTTAGATATGCCAACTCCCGCAGGCGGCCCGATAAAGTAATGTAATCAAACTCAATGCTGTTAGTGAAGATTTGGGTATCTGGCTTAAATCTGACAGAAGTTCCGGTTCTCCCCTCTTTTTCTGGTTTGACTTGCAGTTCGGTAACAGGTAGACCTCGTTCATAACGCTGGACATGAACTTTATGATCTCGCCAAACTGTGACTTCCACCATTTCCGACAGGGCGTTCACCACAGAAATACCAACCCCGTGCAATCCTCCAGAAACCTTGTAGCCACCACCGCCGAATTTTCCTCCAGCATGGAGTACGGTTAACACAGTTTCTAAAGCCGATTTACCCGTTCGTGAGTGAGTATCGGTAGGAATACCCCGACCATCATCTGTTACAGTCACGGAACCATCGGCATTGATCTCTACCTCTATATGAGAGCAGTGACCTGCCAAAGCTTCATCAATAGAGTTATCTACCACCTCGTAAACTAAATGGTGGAGTCCTCGCGGCCCGGTGGTACCGATGTACATCCCTGGTCGTTTACGGACGGCTTCCAGACCTTCCAGAACTTGAATCTGATCGGCACTGTAACTGCTCGTCATGAAAATTCTCCTGATGCGTGGGTTTGAAATCGCCCAAAAACAAAAAAGTCTAAAACACACCAAGATTCTAACACAAAAGGCTTACTGGCGACTGTAGGGCATTTTTGGGAGAAGTTTACATGGGGGATGTATCCCCATAAGTTTTTTGAATTGATTGCCCCAATATTTCAAATTTAATCAATGTGAAGGGTGGGGAGTAGGGAGTAGGGAGTGGGGAATGGGGGGAATACTTTGGGATACTATTATATATTTGTCATAAAAGTTAACTTCAAGAATGGTGCTAAAACCATTGCTTTTGCTAATAGGCATTAAAAAACTTCAAGATTTTAACACAAAAGGTCTACTGACAACGGTAGGGCATTTTTAGGCAAAGTTGATTGGGGGATGTATCTCGGTAAAAGATGACAAAATTGATTGTAATTTGTGGTGCTACTGCTACTGGTAAGTCTGGTTTGGCTGTGAATTTGTCTAAGTGTTGGGATTCTGTCATTCTCAGCGCAGATTCCCGTCAAGTTTACCGTGAGTTTGATATTGGTACAGCCAAGCCCACATTGACAGAACAGAAATTAGTCCCACATTATTTAATAGATATCTGCGAACCGACAAACACGATGACGGTGGCTGACTATCAAGAGCAAGCACAAAGTTTAATTGCAGCGTTGCCGGCTGATCCATTGTTGTTGGTTGGAGGTACTGGTTTATACATTCGTTCTATTGTTCAGGGGATGAAAATTCCCAAAGTGGCACCAGATAAAAAATTGCGATCGCAGTTAGAATCTCTGGGTCAAAGTACACTTTATGGCATACTACAACAAGTAGATGCGATCGCCGCCCAAAAGATTCATCCTCATGATCTTGTGCGAACTTTACGAGCATTAGAGGTATTTTATATTACTGGTAAGCCAATCTCTGAGCAGCAAGGAGAAAACCCACCCCATTATCCGATTTTGCAAATTGGTTTAGATTGTGAACTAGACAAGCTAGAGCGACGTATTTACAAGCGTACTGAGCAAATGATAGCTGATGGCTTGGTAGCTGAGGTGGAATATCTTTGCCAAAAGTACGGTGCTGATTTACCTTTGTTGAATACTTTGGGATATCAAGAAATTAAGCAATATCTGGCTGGGGAAATTTCTTTGGATGAGGCGAAAAAATTAACGGTTTTACATACGCGACAATTTGCCAAGCGTCAGCGTACTTGGTTTCGGGCATATCCCCAAATTGAGTGGTTTGATGCGGATGATCCTGATTTGTTGGAGAAGGTTAACAGGCGAGTGGAAGAGTTTTTTTAGTTCGCGCAAAGTCGCAAAGGCGCAAAGTGTTTTTAAAGAGTATCAGGATCTATGCCCATAGCTTTGAGTCTTTCTGCTAGGAGTTGGGCGCGTTGTTCGGCTTGTTCAGCACGTTGGTGTTCTTGTTCAGCACGTTGATGTTCTTGTTCTGCGCGTTCATCTCCAGTAGGTAAAACAGTCTTGTCTTGGTAGCACCAGCGTAACCATGTATCTTGTCTACCTTCAAATTCGCCTGACCACAAAGTGATACCTAAACCGACTTGTTCTAACCAAGTTTCTGACGTTTCAAAGTAGCGTCTTCCCCTGAGTTCATACACCCGCAGTATTTTTTCTCCTAATTGCTGCGTCGGATCATAAACAATGTAGTAACTCGCCCGCATTTGTTCATAAATTCTCAGTTTTTTGCCTAGTTCATCGCCTTCTTTATTGGAAACAATTTCTAGTACAACTTCTGGGGGCTTACCAAAACGCCACACCATATAACAACGATTATTTTTTTCCCACCAGTTTTGGGGAACTTGGACATCTAAGCTCAGAAAAACGTCTGGTACAATTGCAGGCTGAAGGTCTGTATAGTAAATACCCACATTAGCCTCAGCTAACAAAATTTGGTTTTGTAAAGAACTGTAAAGAGAACCAACTAATAGGCGTTGTTGTTTGGCAGATGCGAAGTTGTCCACAGGTGTATCATCTTCAGTGATTAGCTGGTTGGCATCTGGTATGTAGAAGTCATCTTCATTGATGAGAATTTGCTCAACCATAATTTTCTCGACTATCTAAGAGCATTATTTCTAGCTTAGTTGATTCGTGATCCAGCCTGATTTTTTAACTTTTGACTAAAGATAAATCCGGTGTCAGCCTTTGCAACACTTGTTTAAATACCATTGCTGTCCAATCTATATCGGCTGCGGTGGTGTCACGTCCCAAGGTTATCCGCACTCCCCCCAAGGCAGCTTGTGGGGAATAACCCATTGCTAAAAGTATGGGACTGGGGCTAAGTTTACCACTGTGACAGGCAGAACCAGCACTGATACCAATACCAGCCAAATTCATTTGTCGTACTAAGGCTTTACCACTGAGTTTTTTACCGTCGGCGTGTTCTAATGAGAAACTCAAGTGATGTGGTAAGCGATGCTGAAAATCTCCTGTGGGTATTAAACCAGGAATATCTGTTAACTGAGCAAACAAGCGATCGCGTAAATTAATTAACCGGGGTGTTTCTTGGGGTAATTCTTGGGTGGCTAATTCCGCGGCTACCCCAAACCCGGCGATCGCAGGTACGGCTTGTGTCCCCGAACGCAATCCCATTTCTTGCCCACCACCAGCTAATAAGGGTACTAAATCCACTCCAGGACGGACGTACAACGCCCCTGCACCTTGTGGCCCATATATTTTATGGCTAGAAAGGCTCAATAAGTCTACGGGGAGTTTTTGTACATCTATAGGTAAGCGTCCGCTGACTTGCACCGCATCGGTATGAAATAAAACTCCATGTAAACGGGCAATATTACCTAATTCAGTAATTGGTTGCACTGTGCCAATTTCACTTTGACCGTAAATTACAGACACTAAAACTGTATTATCTTGCAACGCTGTCTTTAAATCTAAGGGGTTGACTCTGCCTTTGCTATCTACCTCAAGGCGTGTCACTTCCCAACCCCACCTCTCCAATAACCGCGCAGGTTCAGTAATGGCAGAATGTTCCACACGGGAAATAATTATATGTTGCGGCGCAGTATACAATCGGGCAACGCCCATAATGGCAAGATTGTCTGCTTCGGTTCCACCAGCCGTAAAAATAATTGATTCTGGATCGGCTGCATTAATTAAGCCTGCAACTTGCATTCTCGCTTGTTCCACAATTGTGGCCGCCCGTTGTCCCCACTCATGCAAACTAGAAGGATTGCCCCATTGTAAATTGAGGACTGCTTGCATAGCTGCGATCGCCTCTGGGCGAGTGGGAGTAGTAGCGCTGTAATCTAGGTATATTTGCATATCACACACTGTCAACGGGTTAGAGACTAGGGGCTAGTATCGCAAGGCGGAAGTCAAAAGTCTTTTTTTATAAGCTTTTCATTGATTTCAACTGGTCTGTTTATTTACGCCGACTTGTACTAGTAACCTGATTTAATTGGGAACTGCTATACCTACTATTTTCAGCATATACAGGGCAGTTGGTAAATCCTGAAAACATCTGAATAATTCTGTATCAATGGGTGGATTTTTTGACACTATTTATCTGGCTATTTATCTACCAAATTTGGCATACTGCATTTTGACGAATATAAATGTGTTCATAACCCATCTAGTTTTAGCAGATTACCGTGCATATTTTTCCTCAACGCAAGTATATTTTTCTCTTCTTTTTGATAGTAGCGATCGCAGCTTGTCAACAAGTCCAATCTTCTAGTCAACGGCTGGCCCCATTACCGCAAGATCCATTGGTTCAAGTTTATTTTAATCATTCTCAATCCTCAGAATACCAAGAACCTTATCGCCAGCAAACTCGCCCTGGGGATAACTTAGAACAGCAGATTATTGATGCTATTTCTCAAGCTAAGTCTACGGTGGATGTAGCGGTACAAGAATTGCGGTTGCCAAAAATATCTCAAGCCCTAGCAAAGAAACACCAAGAGGGGATCAAAGTGAGAGTAATTTTAGAAGATAACTATAATCGCCCTTGGAGTAGCTTAACACCCGATGAAGTGCAAAAATTAGCTCCTAGAGAACAAGCACATTATCAAGGATTTGTGCAATTTGCCGACCTCAATCAAGATAATAAACTCAGCCAAGATGAAATTAATCAACGTGATGCTTTAGTCATTTTAAATAATGCCCAAGTACCCTGGATAGATGACCGGGCCGATGGTTCTGCTGGTAGTAATTTGATGCATCACAAATTTGTGATTGTCGATAATCGTTTGGTAATTAAAACTTCAGCTAATTTTACGTTGAGTGATATCCACGGTGATTATACCAATCCTAGTAGTTTAGGCAATGCTAATAATTTTATGCAAATAGACAGTCCTGAACTAGCTGCCTTATTTACCGAAGAATTTAATATTATGTGGGGGGATGGCCCAGGAGGTAAGCCAGATAGTAGATTTGGTCTAAAAAAGCCATTGCGATCGCCTCAAACAAT
Organism: Nostoc sp. CCY0012; assembly: GCF_963920855.1. Taxonomy (NCBI): domain Bacteria; kingdom Bacillati; phylum Cyanobacteriota; class Cyanophyceae; order Nostocales; family Nostocaceae; genus Nostoc; species Nostoc sp. CCY0012. Next base: position 69,091 of record NZ_CAWUDM010000016.1, read on the forward strand.
TACCTTAGGTGAAACTAAAATTACCATCCATTTTTCGCCTACTTCACCTACTCAACCTTGGAGTAAATCTAGCAATGGTTTAATTGGTAAAACTTTAGATTCCGCCACTAAATCTATTGATATGGCATTATTTGTTTTTTCCGAACAGCGTCTTTCTAAAATCTTAGAAACTCGGCATCAAGAAAATGTCCCAATTCGGGCTTTAATTGATTCCCAATTTGCTTACCGTTACTATAGTGAAGGTTTAGACATGATGGGAGTGGCGCTAAGTAATAATTGTCAATATGACGTTGATAATAACCCTTGGAACAACCCTATTACTACCGTTGGCGTACCTACCTTAGCTAAAGGTGATTTGTTACATCACAAATTTGCTGTCATCGATCAACAAACTGTAATTGCTGGTTCTCATAATTGGTCTGCATCTGCCAATCATGGTAATGATGAAACAGTTTTATTAATTGACAGTCCCACTGTTGCAGCTCATTATGTACGTGAATTTGACCGTCTTTATGCTGATGCTAGATTAGGAGTACCGCCATCTGTTCAACAAAGAATTGCAGATGAGAAGAAACAGTGTCCTCAGATAGAAGCACCGACATCATTAATTAAACAGGTAAACATCAATACAGCAACTTTAGAAGAATTAATCACGCTTCCAGGTGTTGGTAAGCAGTTAGCACAAAGGATAATCAATGCCCGTCAGCAGCAGAAATTTACATCTTTGGCAGAGTTGACAAAAGTTCCGGGAATTAGCACCAGAATGACAGAAAAATGGCATGACTATATTAGTTGGTAGTTAAATCGAATCATGGCATATAGAATCAAGGAAATTCATTACACTGAAGTTAGTTGCCATGCTGGGATTGATTGTCCTGTAAAACCGATGACTGAACAAACTACGAGAATTTGTATCCTTGGGGGAGGCTTTGGTGGTCTCTACACTGCCTTGCGCTTAAGCCAATTACCGTGGGAGAATAACCAAAAGCCGGAAATTGTCCTGGTTGATCAAAGCGATCGCTTTGTATTTTCGCCTTTACTCTATGAATTACTTACCGGAGAACTGCAAACCTGGGAAATTGCCCCACCGTTTGAAGAACTGCTACAAAACACAGGTGTGCGGTTTTATCAAGCCGTTGTATCGGGAATTGATACCGACCAAAAACGAGTACATTTACAAGATGGCCCAGAAATCCCCTATGACCGCTTGGTACTAGCTTTAGGTGGGGAAACACCTCTAGATATGGTACCTGGGGCGACCTCCTATGCCTACCCATTTCGCAACGTTGCAGATGCTTATCGCTTGGAAGAACGTCTGCGAGTATTGGAAGAATCTGATGCTGATAAAATTCGCGTAGCCATTGTGGGTGCTGGTTACAGTGGTGTGGAATTAGCCTGTAAGCTAACAGACAGACTCGAAGATAGAGGACGTTTCCGACTCATTGAAATCGCCGACCAAATTTTACGCACTTCCCCAGAATTTAACCGAGAAGCTGCCAAAAAAGCTTTAGAAGCAAGAGGTGTATTTCTGGACTTAGAAACCAAAGTCGAATCAATTAGTCAAGATGCCATCTCTTTAGATTATAAAAATCAAGTAGATACAATTCCCGTAGATTTAGTAATTTGGACTGTAGGGACAAGAGTTGCACCTGTAGTCCGCGCCTTAGCTTTAAAGCAAAATCAACGTGGTCAAATCACTACTACACCAACGTTGCAAGTTCTCGACCATCCTGAAATATTTGCCTTGGGAGATTTAGCAGACTGTCTTGATGCTGAAGGACAGCAAGTTCCAGCCACAGCCCAAGCAGCTTTTCAACAAGCTGATTATACTGCTTGGAATATTTGGGCTTCTCTAACTAATCGCCCATTACTGCCTTTCCGTTACCAACAGTTAGGCGAAATGATGGCGTTAGGAAAAGACAATGCTACTCTCACTGGTTTAGGAGTCAAACTAGATGGTTCCTTAGCTTCTCTCGCCCGTCGTTTTGCCTATTTATACCGGATGCCGACTTTAGACCATCAACTCAAGGTTGGCTTTAATTGGCTAGTCCGTCCTATTATAGAAACACTTTCTTCGTAGTACATACAGCAGAGAACAGGCTTGAAAGTCTTTTGGTGTCCGGGTTTTATGATTAAATTGATGTCGTAAACTACCTGGCAACTGCTATAGTGCTACCTAACCACTGAAACTTTAACTAGCCCTGCGGGTGACGCCTCCGGCGCGCCTGGCGGCTAATGAAAATTACCTATGGTGAGAGGAAACCTGATTCGCCGATGGTGTTCGCTTTGCGCTGACGCCAGTGACCTGCTATGGTAAACTCTGCCGCGGTGCTGGAATCACTGCGCTGTCTCACCAAAATCTAAAATCCTATATTTATAATCATACAAAGTTTGATGGAACGACCGAAAGTTATCTTTTTAGATGCTGTGGGCACACTCTTCGGAGTCAAAGGCAGTGTGGGCGAAGTTTATAGTCAGATAGCCCGAGACTTTGAGGTGGAAGTTTCAGCCGAAATATTGAATACAACATTTCTAGAAAGCTTTAAAGCCGCACCGCCACCAGTATTTTTAGATGCAGAACCACACGATATTCCCCAAAGAGAATTTGATTGGTGGCGGATAATTGCCCTTAATACTTTTAAAAGTGCGGGGGTTCTCAAAGAATTTTCTGATTTTCCTGGTTTTTTTAGTGAACTGTATATTCACTTCGGTACACCTGAACCGTGGTTTATTTATCCTGATGTCTTGGCATCTTTAGAAAATTGGCGCCGATGGGGAATTGAACTGGGAATCCTGTCGAATTTCGATTCCCGAATTTACTCAGTATTGCAAGGTTTAGGACTGAGTAGTTATTTTTCTTCTGTAACTATTTCTACCCAGGTACGTGCAGCGAAACCTGATCCCCAAATCTTTACTGTGGCTTTAGAAAAACATAATTGCCCACCAGAAGCAGCTTGGCACATTGGTGACAGCATTCTAGAGGACTATCAAGGCGCAAAGTCCGCTGGTTTGCGGGGTATTTGGATTAATCGAGAGAAAAAATCTTGATACCTCACATCTTGCACCAAGAAAAATTGATGTAATTTTATTACTCAGTAAAAAAGCGAAAGCCTTGATTTAGCGACAAAAGCCTATAAAAGTGAGGTATTTTTATCGCGCATCTTTTTACTTTACCTGGGATTGTACTTAGAGGTGCAAGATATGAGATACTCAACAATAAATAAGAGATATGGTGTTTCAAATGGCAATTTAGACAACAGATAAAAGCTCGTTGATGCACTTAAAAACTCAATCAAAAACTTAAGCCATGATAGCTCGATCTGATTTCATTTTTCTCACTTCTGAAGCATACCTGCAACTAGAAGAAAAAAGCGAAATAAAGCACGAATATATTGATGGTCAAGTTTACGCAACTGGCATATTATTTTAAGTTTGTAGTGAGGACTTTAGTCCTCTCTGCGAGACGCTCCGCGGTAAGCGCAGCTATGCCCGTAGGGCTTGACAAGATAAGGGCTTTAGCCCTTACTACAAACTTAAAATTTTTATTTTTTGTGACACTTACGTAAGTCCTGCCTAAACCCAAAAAATAGAATTGAGTCAAAGCTATGATCACAAACTTGCCTATTTAAATGATATTTCCCGTCAAGAAATCATCATTAACGGGAAATAGCTGATTTAGCTGTATATCACTATTAAACTAATAAAGGACGCGCTAGTAAAAAGCTAGAAATTGTTTTAGCATCTACTAGCTCACCTTCAATAATTGCTTTCTCCAGTTCTTCGGGAGTCAACAAAACAGTTTCAATATCTTCATCTGCCTCTTTTTCTGGTGGGTTTTCCAGCTTTTCTAAATCTCTTGCCAGAAAAGCATAGATAATTTCATCAGAATAACCTGGCGCTAGGAAAAATTCACCTAACTTATCCCATTTTTGGGCGCTGTAACCAGTTTCTTCTTGGATTTCTCTCTGTACGGTTTCTAGGGGATCTTCACTCGGTTCAACAGTACCTGCGGGAAACTCTAAGATGCGTCCTTGAATAGCAAAACGATACTGACGCACCAGTACAAGTTTCCCTTCGGCTGTCACAGGTACAGCTAGGGCCCCGCCTGGGTGACGAATGCATTCCCAATCTCCTTCTGCTTTATTAGGTAAACGCAAGCGATTGACTTCAAAATTAAACTTGCGACCTTTATAAAACAAGATTTGTTTCAGTAGTTGTGGTAATTCTCTACCTAATGGCATAATAAAATTCTGTTATATCTACCTACATATACAAACACTGTTCAGTGGGTAAAATCAGTGTTGTTTTGCATTGATGACTGGTAATTTTAATGACTCTTGAATAAGAGTACACCAGAACAGTCTACATCTTTTAGCAAATCTTTAATCACACGTCCGGAAATTGGCTCTACCCATGCTGGGGCAATCTCCGCCAGTGGCATCAAAACAAACGCCCGCTCTCGCATTCGCGGATGGGGAATTTGGAGATGTGGTGTATCCATGATTAAGTCATCATATAACAACAAATCTAAATCAAGCGATCGCGGCCCCCAGCGTTGCTCACGCACTCGCCCAAATTTTTGTTCTGTTGCTAATAAAGTCTCTAATAATAGCTGCGGCGGCATTTTTACGTGCAAAATAGCACAGCCGTTTAAGTAATCTGGTTGGGGTGGCCCTACAGCTTTAGTTATATACCAACTAGATTGAGCTTGTAGTCTAATTCCTGGGGTTTGTGCCAATGTGGCGATCGCAGCTTCTAAAATGGCGTGGGAATCACCAATATTACTACCAAGAGCGATCGCAATAGCTTTTTCAGATACTATTAATGATCTGGATGCTGTAAACAATTATGTAAAACTAGTGTATTAATGCTGACAAAAGAAATTAACTACTTACGGAAAAATATTTTTATGTATTACTGAATTCAGTTAATTCTTTATGAGCTATTATACTAACACAACTGTGGTGCGCTAACCCCGAAAATTTTGTCTGGTGGTTAGGTTTCAGCTACTTTGAGCGAGGAACTGATGTGGGTAAGCTCACCTCCTAGTTCAAGCAACAATCAACCAATTTGAGTGATTCTGGCACGGAGGAACCGCGATTGACTCCTGGTAATCATTACAAGAACGAGGAAGCCACTAATGAGAGCTTACCCCCCACAAAGCTGATGAAAACGAGGCAGATATTTAGTCAGATGAGTGGTATCTCATCTGGGATCATGACTAGATTGAGCAGCGGCGATAGACCTTTTTATCGTCGGATGTGGTTTTTGGCTGGTTTAGGTATAACTGGTAGCATCGGTGGTGGCATCATTGCCTTAGGTTATTTCATTGGTAACATAGATCAAAATTTACCTGCTCAGTCAGAACTGAAAGTTGCCACTCGTGAACAAACACTGACCATCAAAGCTGTGGATGGCAGCATATTACAACAACAAGGTGAAGCCACCAGAGAAAGACTCAACCTAGAGCAAATACCTGAGAAACTCCAACAAGCTTTCATCGCCTCAGAAGACAGAAGGTTTGCCACTCATCATGGTATAGATCCTAAAGGAATCATCAGAGCAAGTGTGAATAACTTGCGATCGCAGAGCGTGGTAGAAGGTGGTAGTACTATCACCCAACAGCTAGCGCGAATTCTTTTCCTCAAACAAGAGCAGACATTCTGGCGCAAATTCAAAGAAGTCCGTCTCGCGCAAAAGATGGAACAAGAGTTAACTAAAGACCAGATTTTAGAGCGTTACCTGAATTTGGTGTATTTAGGATCTGGCGCTTACGGTGTAGCAGATGCCGCCTGGGTATACTTCAGTAAAACAGTAGATGAACTCTCTCTAGGAGAAGCAGCAATGCTGGCTGGGTTAGCTCCCGCTCCCAGTTTGTACTCCCCGGCGCGAAATGCCACAGCTGCCACACAGCGGCGCAATCTCGTATTGCAGCGGATGTATGAAGATGAATTAATTACAGCAGAGCAAAGGCAAGCAGCTACTCAAGAAACCATAACCCTCAAGAGTAATTTTCCGAGAAGATTACAGGTAGAATCGCCCTACTTTGCTAGTTATGTCCTCCAAGAATTGCCCAAGTATGTTGCCCCCGATATCCTCACAAAAGGGGGACTAGTAATAGAAACTACTCTCAATCCCACTTGGCAGGAGGCAGCAGAAGCAGCAGTAGCCAAAACCTTGAAAAATCAAGGCCGCTGGCAAAATTTTACTCAAGGAGCTTTAGTAGCCATCGACCCCCGCAATGGTGAAATTCAGGCAATGGTTGGGGGCAAAGACTTTAGTAAAAATCAGTTTAATCGTGTTACCCAGGCACAGCGTCAGCCAGGATCAACATTTAAGGGATTTGTCTATGCCGCAGCCATAGCTACTGGGAAAAGTCCCAATGATAGCTACTTAGATGCACCCTTTATCGTCGATGACTACGAACCCAAAAACTACGGCAACACCTTCCGTGGTTCCATAACCATGCGCGATGCCCTCACCCGTTCTAGTAATGTAGTCGCCGTTAAAACATTACTGGATGTAGGATTTGACCCAATTATTAATGTTGCCCGTAATGCGGGAATTAGATCAGATCTTCTGCCTACCTATTCTTTAGCTCTTGGCTCCAACGAAGTAAATTTACTGGAATTAACCAACGCTTACGGTACATTTGCTACCCAAGGATTGCACGTAGAATCTCATGGTATTCGCCGTATCCTCGACCGTCAAGGGCAGGTAATTTGGTCAGCTGATTTCCAACATCAACGGGTTCTTGACCCTACTAGTGCCGGAATTATGACCTGGATGCTACGGAATGTCGTCCAAGTCGGTACTGGGGGCCCTGCCCAATTACGCAATAGACCTGTTGCCGGCAAAACCGGCACCTCTGATGAAGCCCGTGATTTGTGGTTTGTGGGCTATATTCCCCAAGTGGTAACAGGAGTGTGGCTAGGTAACGATAATAACCGTCCCACTTCAGGAGGTAGTGGTAGTGCAGCTTCTACCTGGCGGGAATTTATGGAGAAAGCAGTAGAAGGGATGCCTGTAGAAGACTTTCCCGAAAGACCTAAATTACAAGGTCGGGTAGGTAGTATGAAAGCGCAACCCATCAAGCCTAAATCAGTGCAGCATCCGGCTACTTCCTCTGCGGCTAATTCAGAAAATGCTCCTAGCCCTAACCTTAGTACCCCCGCGAGGACTCCCAGAAGAAGACGTTCTCAGTCACAGACAACTAATACAAATACATCCATAAGCCAACCTTCTACTCCAAGACAACCCAGACAAGCGCCAGCAAATCCCCCAACCCCGGCTAGAACTCGCCGATCTTCGCCCCCCGCCAGTAGTTCAGGTACTTCAACAGCGTCACCATCGTGGAGGGATAGACTAAGACCTAGTGGGTCTGGAGATTAAGCTACCGTGTACACACATCTTTGTCTTGATCCCCCTAAATCCGTCTTTTAAAGGGGGACTTTGATTCTTTGCCCCTATTATTTGAGTAAATTGGATCATTTATTCTTTGGAAGTCCCTGATCCCTAGAGGGGTCCACGAGTTCCCCAGTCCTAAAGCTTTATTTCCCCGTTTTGCAGAGCTTCCGTGGCTTTCTCAGCAGGCAGTGGTCTGTAGAAGAGGAAGCCTTGCACATCCTCACAGTAGATAGATTTCAAAAAATCTAATTCTTCTTGCTTTTCTACGCCTTCGGCGGTTAGTCTCAAGCCTAAATTTCTCGCCAAAGTGACGATCGCCTTCACAATATGAGCCACTTTGACATCCTTGGTCAATTCTTGGATAAAAGACTTATCGATTTTCAGATTGTGGAGTGGTAAAAGTTGGAGGCGTGACAGTGAAGAATGACCAGTACCAAAGTCATCAATGGAAAGATGAACGCCCATCTGCTCAAAATCCTGCAACACAGTTCTGGTAAAATCTAAATCTTCAATGGCGGTAGTTTCTGTAATTTCTAGTTCTAAAAATTGAGCTTCTAAACCTGTTTGTTCTAAGATTTTAGCCACAGTCTCCACCAAGTGAGGTTGGCGAAACTGCTTAGGAGATAAATTAACTGCCATGGTTAGGGGGGGCAACCCTGCTGTTTGCCAGGCTTTATTCTGAATACAAGCTGTGCGTAACACCCATTCGCCGATAGAGATAATTAAGCCACTAGCCTCTGCTAAGGGAATGAAGACACTAGGAGCTACTAATCCCATGTCAGGATGTTGCCAACGCAATAACGCTTCCATGCCAATAATTTTGCTGCTGTTGATATTCACTCGAGGCTGGTAATACAGTGTTAATTCTTCTCTTTCTAGGGCATAGCGCAAGCTCTTTTCTAAAGTCAAAAGTTCAGGATTCTTGTTACTGAGAGTAGTGTTGTAGAATTGATAGTTATTTCTGCCCTCATCCTTGGCATAATACAAAGCAGTATCGGCGTGCTGAATTAAAGTTTCGGCATCAGGACTATGTTCATCCAGTAGGGCAATACCCAGGCTGGCACTGACATAAAGTTCATGTCCATCTAAATAAAAAACATCCTCTAAGGCTTGTAAAATTCTCTGTGCCACCTGGCATACTTCTTCTAGATATTGCACACGGGGTAATAAGATTGTAAATTCATCACCCCCCCAACGGGCAACAGTATCGCCACCTCTAAGGGAAGCTTTCAATCTTTCAGCTACCTGCTGTAACAATTTATCTCCTAATGTATGCCCAAGAGTATCATTAATTACCTTGAAACGATCCAAGTCTAGAAACATCACCGCTAGACTTTCGGCTTTGCGGACTGCGTTGGGTAAAGATGTGTTCAGCAACTCATCAAATAACAGCCGATTGGGTAATCCAGTCAGCAAATCATGCAGCGCCTGAAAACGGATTCTGTCTTCTATCTGTTGACGTTGCCATGCACCACTGATACTGGCTGCCATTGTCAAAAGTGTAGATTCTTCATGCTTTGACCAATGGCGTTCTGTAGAACAGTCGGCTAAACCCAGACAACCCCAGAACTGTTCTTCTAAGCGTAAAGGCACTAGTAGCAGAGATTTGATGCCATCTCGAGCAAGTAATGCTTGCTCGGCTGCGGGAAATTCTTTGACTAATCCACTAATATACTGTCCTTGAGAAAGAACAGTGTACCAACGAGCTAATTCAGCAGACTCAAAAGGCTGATTTTGCCAGTAGTGGCGGCAAGGCTCAATGTGAGAATTTGTCCATTCAAACTGAAGGCTAACGGTTATTTCCTCTGTGACTGAATGGATATGTTTACTGAAGAGATAGGCGCGATCTACCTTGGCTGCTTCCCCTAGCACAGCCAGAGCTTTTTCAATACCTGTTGCGTAATTCATTTCTACAAGCAAATAATTGGCTGCTTCGGCCACTGCTTGTAACAAGCGATCGCGTTGCTTGAGTTCGGCTTCTGCTTGCTTTTGCTCTGTAATATCCCTAACAATAAAAGTTCTAATTAAATCACTTTCCGGGAGAAAATGTACGGATTGTTCAAAAACTTTTTGACCAACTTGCACCTCCCGCACAAAAGGATTTTCCTGACAATTTTCCACTGCACTGAGTAATCCTGTGAGGATGGGATGTTGTTGGCCAATTTTTTTGATTTTGGGAAACTCTAGAGATGCAGCTGGATTAAGATAAATCACCCTCCCCTTTAAATCCATCTCGATAACGGGATTAGGAATTAGTTCTGGGAAAGATGCTAAACGAGCTAGAGCAGTATCACTAGCTAGTTCAGATTCAGGATCAATAATTAAAGTTGCACAAGGATTAGCATGGTTAGCCTGTTCTGACAAAAAATCGGATAAGTCTTCAGCTGCACAAGATGCCAAAAATTCTGTTTCTGAAAGGTGAGAAACTGCATAATATTTGGCCTGAGCTTGATTATCGCCAAAGATAATGACATCTCCATGCTTGAGATTGTGAGAGAAGCATTTAGATCCATTAACTAATAAGCCATTAGTACTACTCTTACCTGTGAAGTTACCATCAATAATCCGAAAGCCATATTGGTCAGTATCGGGAATAGTTACCCGCAATAAAATTGCATGTTGTCTAGATACTGACGCCGAACGGAGGACAATAGAGTTATTACGATGCCGCCCCATCGAATAAGTTGCTTCCTGAAGGGGGATAGTTCGCTTTCCTTGCAAATCTTGGACAACCAATAGGTGGCGTATTTGTTCCCACTCATTTTTTGGCATCGTGCATCCTCAAATTTTCCTACCCTAGAATTTGTATTGAAAAATATTGCCCAAATCATGCATCAACTTCAGCCCCCTGTTTTTGGTAAAGCACTGGGCTTTTTGAGTAACTAATTACCCTTAGTGGCTAACCAGTAGACGTTTTAGCCAGTTTTTGAACTCAAAAATGAGGTTATGTAATTTAAGTTTTTTTTAGCTCAAGTCTTTTATATTTATATGTGCTTAAATACCCAGAATAAAATCAAACACCTCAGATATTACATGGTAAATTTGCTGATTTTGTATTCTGGGTTCAGAGTCATTATCAGTACATTCAACGCTTGATTATTCAGTGAATACAGATAGTTTTAGTAAAATTGCTATAAGTAATGTTACTGTTGTTAAATGTTTTTTATCAAAAATATAGCTGAAAGGTCAAGTAAATTTAGTTAGGTAATGTTCGCTAAATGCTTGCATCGCGTTATCTTAAAAATGAACTTTCAAGTGTGCAAATATTTCATGAAAGGCAAGCAAGTCTGACTCACAGGCGGAACTGGCGGATTAGGTTTAGGTGTGACACCAGGGGTTCTAGATCGGCTGTAGAACCTGCGGGGCAATTAGCAGCATATTCTGCGGACAAAGCTGGTGTGGTAGCCTTGACGAAGGCGATCGCAGATGAAACTAAAGGTACGAATATTACCGCTAATGTCATCTTGCCTAGCGTAATTGATACCCCGAAAAATCGTGAAGCTATGGGGTCAGAAAATGCTGACAAGTGGGTAAAACCTGAATCTTTAGCGCAATTAATCTGTTTTTTGGGTTCGGAAGCTGCTCAAGATATGCGAGGTGCGGCAATTCCTATCTACGGTGATATTTAGGTACGTTTGTCTAAAATACCCTTTTTACGAGAGTATTTTGGGGATTTTGTGTTGATGAATCAAGTCGTATTAATTATTACCTAGCTACACTTGTAACTCAAATCCAGGTAAGATATCTTCTCCAGAAAGAATCGCTGGGATTTGCATCACTTCTAGAGTTTTTCCCTGTCGATAAATTTCCACTTTGGCATCTTGAGGATTAATCAGCCAACCTAAACGCAAACCATTTTCAATATATTCTTGCATTTTCTCTTGAATAGGTTTGAGTCGATCTGTCTCAGAACGCAGTTCAATGGCAAAATCTGGTACAAGTGGCGGAAATTTTTTTCGCTGTTCTGGCGTTAAAGCTTCCCATCGTGCCAATTTTACCCAAGCTGCATCAGGTGAACGTTTTGCACCATTTGGCAAGATAAATATAGTTGAAGAACTAAATACTTTGCCTAATTTAGCTTGACGATTCCAGATTTCTAAATCAGTAATCAGTCCCGCTTCTTGATTTCCGCTTTCTCCTCCTACTGGTGGCACAATAATTAATTCTCCTGCTGCATTCATTTCCAGGCTTAAATCACGATTGGCAAGACACAATTGATAGAATTGCTCATCGGTTAAATGAGCGATCGCTTCTAGATTAAGAACAACAGTATTCATTAAACCTTTCCTTGTAACTTTTTTGCTAATATTCAGTTACCTTTAGTTAAAAGTTTAGCAGGAGGAAATTAAGCTGAACGATTTCACAGCATCATTTAGAGGTATTTTGACTGCAAACTTGAAAACCCTTTTCTTTTGTGGCTGGAAATAATCTACAAGTAAGTTCCAGTATTGCCGTAGTCCAATTTTTTTCATGCCAATTTCACTAGACTAGTGACGTGATACTGCTTGACTTCTTCTAAAGTTGGGTTTGCTCCTGATTTCCAGGCTGTCATAACTGAGCCTTTCATCTCCACCCTGGCTTGATATGCACTTGAGGGTGCTTTAATAACCAGAGTATATAGAGGAGCGCGAAGTGTTGTTGAACATGGATAATTAGGAGCTTTCACTTACTACAGAAGGAATCTGCGCGAAAATTGCCGATTGCAATAATTGAGATAAATTTTTCCAAATAAATGCTCCTTTGTCATTATTAATGTACATTTGCATGAGTTCTAATAATGCTGCGGCACTCTCATCAGGTGGTAAATCAACGAGAAGATAGGTAGGTTTTTCTGGGCAAGAAACAGCTGTAACACAGCCACGACTACACGCCCACAAACATTGTATAGGCTGAATTTCTAATTGTGATGAGGGTAGGTTTTCATTTACTAAATTGTTTAACTGTTCTAATAAACGAGTACCATCAGAAAGTTGATTTTTTGAGAGTTTTTCAGATGAACGGTGGCAGGATTTACAAATAAACAAAGTGTGTTTAGACATAGGTGTTACTATTTCTCAACTAAATATTTAAACAAGTCATCCAAAACGAGATTGGCAGCAATGTAACCACTTCCACCCCAGTAACTATTTTTAACTTGATATACTTTTCCAGCCTGTACAGCGTTCAGTTGTTTCCATAGAGGATGATTAAGAACTTGCTGATAAAGTTGTGCTTCGGGATCTCGTGCCATGAGAAAAATGATATCGCCATCAGCATCCCCAATACTTTCAAGGGAGATATCTATTCCCTCTTCCTGGGAAGGTGGACGAGGAAAACCGATTTCTTCGAGAATAGTGCTACCGATAGAATGGGTTTTTCCATATAGGCGGATTCTATCGGGATAAATGTCGATAATTGAGATGACAGTATTTGGGAGGCGATCGCCCATTTGCTGCTGTAAGTCTACAATCCGTTGATTGTAAGCATTGACGATTTCCTCAGCTTCAGATGTTTTCCCAAAAACTTCCGCAAATAATTGGAAGCATTCTTTCCAGCGAATACTTTTACCATCCCACCACTTTCCCAGCACAGTAGGAGCGATTTGTGATAGCCGATCATACAATTCCTGCTGTTCTCCATAATCATCTGTAGCCAAGATTAAATCTGGTTTGATGGTGAGAATTTTCTCTAAACTTAGTTGTCGTGAATGCAAACCAACACTAGCAGGACTTTCAAATCTTTCTCTCAAGTAATCGGTCTGTTGTGAGTAAGTAGTTGTACCTGTGGGCTTGAAGCCCAGTATTAAAGCAGCTTCCAAAGCTGGGTCACTTGCAGTAATAATTAAGTTTTGTGAGACATTATTAGCACAAGCAGAAAACAGCACAATTGCCAGAAGCGTTAACCCAAAGAACCCAAGCCCACGACGAATTTTATACATTTCAAAAAGTTGATTGAGTTCTACTCAAAGTACAGGACAATCTAAAATTCCACTGATAGCGTTCCTCTCACCGTGAACGGCTCACCAGGAGAAATACGATTTCTATCGGTTGTTTCCTTGACGTAAGCGACATCAAACAGATTTTCAACATTGAGTGCAACTCGCCAATTGTTCCTCCGGTAGAATAGGCTGGCATCTGTTCGCACGTAGCTGGGTAGAATGAAACCAGCCCGAAATAAATCTCCTTCCCTTTCACCGACATAGGATAAACCCAGCCCCAACCCTAATCCCTGCAAAGATCCTGCTTGAAGTTCATAGGTTGTCCACAGGTTTGCAGAATGATATGGCACACTATAGAGCCGATTGCCAATGATTGTAGTGTCACTGTTATTTGTCACTGTGGCATTGGTATATGCGTAGTTGGCAAGAATATTCCAACCAGGAAGAATTTTCCCAATGAGATCTAGCTCTACTCCTCGACTGCGCTGTTCTCCAATTGGGATGTTAAAGCCAGGATTGTTGGGATCGGCAACTGAAACATTGCCTCTGATAAGTTCAAACGCAGCCAATGTTGCAGCTAATCTGCCATTGAGAAATTCGCCTTTAACTCCAACTTCATACTCCCGCATTTCTCACAAGGAGACAAAAAAAAGGGGGTCAAAAACTGCGAAAATGTATATATGATAAGCATTTCAGCAGCTATAGAGCATGACCCCAGTACTCACAGATCGTACACCAAAACAGTTCAAATTCTCAGTTGAAAAATCACGCCCGATTGTAGTTAATTTCCAGGGTGGGGCGGTAACATCAGATGCAGGACTGAGCTTAATTGCTGAAATAGACAGAAAACTGCAAATCACATCAAAGTTTGCACAGTGTTTCCAAGATTACCGAAAGCCAAATCGAATTGACCATTCAATAGAAAACTTAATTAAACAACGAATATACGGGCTGGTCATGGGGTATGAAGACTTGAATGACCATGAAGAATTACGTCATGACCAGATGTTTGCTATAGCATTAGGAAAAAGGATTGGATTAGAGAATGAACCTGCAACATTAGCAGGAAAGAGTACATTAAATCGGCTCGAACATTGTCCTGAAGATGTGGAACAAGGAGCAGACAGCCGTTACCATAAAATCGGGCATTCTCCAGAGCAAATTGAAAGCTTATTTGTCAAAATCTTTCTAGAATCTTACTTGAAAGAGCCACGACAAATTGTTTTGGATTTAGATGTAACTGATGACTTAGTACACGGCAATCAGGAGCAAGTTTTCTTCAATACTTGTTATGGTGGATACTACTATGCTCCACTTTATATATTTTGTGGGAAACACTTATTAGCAGCCAAACTTCGCCCTTCTAATGTAGACCCAGCATTTGGAGCGTTATCAGAAATACAGAGAGTGATTAAACAAATACGTCAACAATGGAAGAATGTTGAGATTTTAGTACGTGGAGATAGTGCCTATTCTCTTAACGGGTGACAAGAAGGCTAAACAGCTTGTTTAATAAGGGATAGAGC
>NZ_CAWUDM010000017.1:0-82458 GCF_963920855.1 Nostoc sp. CCY0012
TTTCTCAAATTGTTGCCACATCTCATCTTCAACTGCCTTGTCACCCGTTAAGGTCGGTTGCAGTTGTGAAGATTTATATGATATTGTTAAGCTTATCAAGTAATTTTTTAATTTTACGCTAATTACTTTCATGCAAGTAATTATCAAAATATAGTGCAATGTTCAGGTCTAAAAAAACTTCACTCAATCTCTGTCAATGCAATATTCCACCTTAGCATCAGTTGATTGGGATTAGTGTTCAATTATATTAATGTTAGCAGCATCGTGTTTTAGATGTAGTTTGAAGCAAATAGACAATCTGCAATACATTGGCGAAGAATAGCAACATTGTTTTTAGTAACTAGTTGTTCTTTCATTAATTCTATTTGTTTATCTAACCGATGAATAGTGGCAGAAAGTAGACGTTACAAAAGCCCAGAAAACCTAGTTAAATGATATACATTTAACGACTGCAATTAAGTGTAATTTTGATAGTTGGGGTCATCAGAATTAAGTTGAGGAAAAGCGTCAGCTATCTTTGTCATTTGCACACAGCAAAGGCAAGATGAAAGAAGTTTTTCTGTGTAGTTTCTTGTCTCCTCAATTAAATCTGAAGCGGAGGATAATTTGAACACAAAAGTTTTGCAAAGAGAATGGTTCTCTAATGTCAAAGCAGACATATTGGCAGGGACTTTAGTGGCGCTAGCCCTAATTCCAGAAGCGATCGCCTTTTCGCTAATTGCAGGTGTTGACCCAAAAGTGGGACTGTATGCCTCGTTTTTGATTGCCATAATTACATCCTTTCTCGGTGGTAGACCAGGCTTAATCTCTGCCGCTACAGCACCGATGGCACTGTTGATGATTAATTTAGTTAGAGATCACGGCATAGAATATCTGTTTGCAGCTACAATTCTCACCGGAATTTTCCAAATTATATGTGGCTGGCTGAAGTTAGGCCGCCAGATGAAATACGTGCCTCGGGCTGTAATGATTGGCTTTGTTAATGCCTTGGGGATTTCCATTTTTAGGGCGCAGTTACCACAGGTGATTGGTGAAACAATTCCTTGGCAAGTTTACCCATTGGTGGCGTTAACTTTGGCGATTATCTATATATTGCCTAGGTTTACCAAAGCTGTGCCGTCCCCCTTGGTGGCAATCATTATCGTGACAATAATTTCCATTTTCGGTGGGATCACAGTTCCTACAGTTGGTGACATGGGTGAAATTCCCTCAACTTTACCCTTTTTCCAGTTACCCCAAGTCCCTTTCAACCTGGAAACATTGGGAATTATTTTTCCTTATGTACTCAGTATGACTTTTGTCGCCTTGGTAAATACCTGGTTGGTGGTATCCTTAGTTGACGAGTTTACTGATACTCCTAGTAATAAAAACAGAGAAGCAGTAGGTCAAGGTATTGCCAACATCGCCACAGGATTTCTCGGCGGTATGGCGGGTTGTGCTATGGCTGGTCAATCGGTGATTAACATTAAGTCCGGCGGACGCACTCGACTATCAACTTTTTGTGCAGGACTGGTTTTAATTTTGCTGATTTTGGTAGCAGGCGACTGGGTAAGGCAAATCCCGATGGCGGCCCTAGTAGGGGTGATGGTGATGGTGTCCATTGGTACTTTTAACTGGAATTCTCTGCGGACGATAAATTTAGTGCCAAGAACGGAAACAGCCGTCATGGTAACTACGGTTTTTGTCACATTACTCACCCGCAACTTAGGGATGGGAGTGTTAGTAGGTATCGTTCTCAGCGCCGTTTTCTTTTCGCGCGACATTGCCAGAGTCGTATTTGTAGACTCAGTAATTAGTGCCGATCAAACCTACCGGACATATAGTATTGCCGGGCAACTGTTCTTTTTATCGGTAGATGAATTTCTCGAAGCATTCAATTTTCAAGAAAGCTTGCACCGTGTCAAGATTGATTTAACCCATGCCCATATTTGGGATCAATCGGCTGTGAATGCTATTGACAAGGTAGTGATTAAGTTTCGCCGTAACGGTGCAGAGGTAGATGTGGTAGGTATGAACGAAGCTAGTGCCACGTTACTGAATAAATTGGCAGTTTACGATAAGTCGGCCACCGCAGACAATTAAATTATCCCAGGGATTCCATTCCAATGAAAAGAATTTTGCTCTGCACAGATGGTTCTACCTTTTCTCAGAATAGTTATCAATATGCCGCTTGGTTAGCTTCCCGGTTACAAGCATCCATTGAAGTGCTGCATGTTAGTGATGTACGTTCCCAAAAAGTTGTTTCTAAAGACTACAGTTCTAGTTTGGGTTTTGATGCCTCTCGTGAACTTTTAAATCGCTTAGTGGAGTTAGAACACGAAAAAGCTAAAATCAACAATCAAAGAGCTAAATTAATCCTGGAAACTGCCGGAAAGTTCTTTGCTGAACAAGGGATTAGTGAAGTAAAACTCACGCATCACATTGGCTTTTTGGTGGATAGTTTCCAAGAATTTGAAGCCCAGGCTGACTTAATTATGATGGGTAAACGCGGCGAAAATGCTGAATTTGCCTCAGGACATTTGGGTGCAAATGTGGAACGAGTGTTGCGTTCTACTAAAAAGCCTTGCTTTGTGACATCACGCAAATATCAGCCAATTAACCGAATTTTATTAGCTGATGATGGCAGTAAGAGTTGCCAAAGGGCAATAGAGTTTTTAGTCAACTCCCCGGCTTTTAAAGGACTGGAGTTGCATGTGCTAAGTGTAGCTAAAAAACTACATGATGAAGCTGCCCAAGCCTCCTTAAAAGCTACCCAACATCAATTAATTCTAGGTGGTTTTACGCCAGTATGCCAGTTGTTACAAGGGGAAGCAGAACAGGCAATTATTAACTATATGGAAACTCAAAAAATCAACTTACTCATTATGGGGGCTTATGGACATAGCCGGATTCGACGTTTGGTCATTGGCAGTACAACATTACATATACTGCGAAATACTCATGTTCCTGTTTTAGTATTTAGGTAATCGCTTTTTTAAACCCTAATCAGCGTCTGCGGTTGTCGAAGCCGATGCAGGTGCATCTGACGAAATCAATGCTAAGGCAGATTCTAAAGCCTGGAAACGATTTTCCACTTGGTAAACTTGGGGAAATCGCCTTACAAGTTCCAACTTTTCTATGCGGCGTTGTGTTTTTCCTTGCGCCCCAACTAGAAAAACATGGCGACGTTGAGTGGCGGCATCTTCTACAATTGTTTCAATGGCCAATGCAGCCGTTACTCCCAATAGGGGGACATCACTCATATCTAACAGCAGCACTGTATAGTCTTTAACAATTGTCATGCGTTGGGAAATGACTTTTGCCGCCCCAAAACTCATTGGCCCGCCTAACTGAAACAGTAATATGCGGCCTCTAGCTTGGCTTAATAAAGTCTGTTCTTCTGGAGTCAGTCTCAGTTCATTTGTCGGTTCGGTACTCGCCTTGACGCGATCGCTTTGCAAATCTGTTAAATTTTTGACTGTGAGCAAGTTAGCCACAAAAACTCCCACAGCAACGGCTGTAATTAGATCGACTAATACCGTCAAAAGCATTACCGCATACATCAAACCTGTTGTCTTCAGGGAAATGCGATGCGCTCGTTTAATAAATCCCCAGTCAATAATATCAATACCAACTTTGAGTAAAATTCCTGCCAGTACTGCATGGGGAATTACTGTAGTTAAGGGACTTGCCCACAATGTAATGATTAACAGTACGAAGGCATGAGATATGCCTGATAAAGCAGAACGTCCCCCGGCTTGCACATTAGTTACTGTCCGCATGGTGGCCCCTGCACCTGGTAAGCCCCCAAATAACCCAGATATACAGTTACCAATACCTTGACCAATTAATTCTTTATTGGAATCATGCTGAGTGCGGGTAATATTGTCTGCTACTAGAGAAGTTAACAATGAGTCAATCGATCCCAACACCCCCAGCATTAGCCCATAAACCACCATATCCCTCAAATCGCTCAAGACAAATACTGGCATTTGGAGGGTGGGTAATCCTCTAGGGATGGCCCCAATGCGGCTAATATCGCCATTATTGCCCAGAAATATTACTGATACCAAAGTCCCCACAACTAAGGCTAATAAGGGAGCCGGGAGGATACGGTTGAGCTTAGGTGGTGCGGTAAACACAATTACCAATGACAGCAAACCCAAACCTAACGCTGCTGGTTTAGGATCACTGAAATAAGTAGGTAACTGCCCAATTATACCCCACACTCCGCCTCGACTCTGGTAACCAACCAAAGGGCCAATTTGCAATAAAATAATAATGATGCCAATGCCAGACATGAAACCTGAGATTACGGTGTAGGGCATCAGGGTGATGTATTGTCCTAGCCGTAGCACCCCAAAAAGAATTTGAAACAGACCACCTAAAATTACCACTGTAAAAGATATGGCTAGACCAGTTTCAGGATGTCTAGCGACTAACATCGTAAAAACTGTGGCCATGACTACAGTCATGGGGCCTGTGGGGCCGGAGACTTGGGAGGGTGTACCACCAAAAAGGGCAGCAAAAAAGCCCACAAAAATGGCACCATAGAGTCCGGCGATCGCTCCAGCACCTGATGAAACCCCAAAGGCTAAGGCCAAAGGTAGTGCCACAATTGCGGCGGTTAAACCGCCAAATAGATCGCCCCGGAGATTCCTGAAATGAATTTTATTCACAAGTTTCATGACTTGAATGCTGGAATACGATGAGTTATGGTCAGATGTTTTTTGACTTTTTGGTCAGTTATAAGGGCTTTTACTGTCACCCTGTCGAACAATACATATCATCTAAAACAGAAAAATGACTGCTATTTAAAGAGCATCAAACTTGAGTAATCCCATCTCACTTAATCCTTGGCGTAGTCTGTGCGCTTCTTCTGGGTTTTGCTGTTCGTGGAGTAGAATGGCATTTTTAAAAGCTGTTAAACTAGCTGGAACATTACCCACCTTCAGCTGTACTACTCCTAAATTTTGATAAGCTTGGGCATAATTGGGATTTAACTTAATGGCTCTTTGATAAGAGGCGATCGCATCGGTAAACAAACCCAATGTTTTGAAGATCATTCCCAAGTTATAATGTCCAGTGGCAAAATTCGGGTCTATCTTCAAAGCTGTTTCGTAGGCTATTTTTGCCCCATTAATATCGCCATTAGCCTTCAGTAAGCTACCCAAATTGTTGTATGCTCCTAACTTGAGTATGGGGTAAATTGGTAGCTTGATAGCAGCTTGATAATGCCAAATAGCTTGTGGGGTATCTTGTAAATGGTTGTGGGCAATGCCTAGATGATAGTGCAGTTCGTACAGCATCTCGTAGTTTTCCGCACTACCTTTAATGCCTCTTTGCAATAACTTCATGCCTTGGTTAATTTTGCCAGTTTCCACATATAAGGCCCCCAACTTACTGCAAACATAGGGATCATCCGGATGGGTAGCCAGAAAAGCTTCCATTGTTGTTTGGGCTTTGGCATATTTATTATTTTGGGCGATCGCAATTTTTTGATATCCTTTATGTAATATGGCCACCCCTTGTAAATAACCTATCTGCCAATTAGGTTCCTGGGTTAAAATATTGGCTACGCTGTCATCTACTAAAGCATGGTAAGGACGTTCAAAGCGAATATCGGGATGGTTGCGAAACAGTCTAGACACCAGAGAATAAGGAGATTGTTCTGCACCCACTTCTTGACGGACAAGGTTAAGTAAGAGATATTCTTCACTTTCGATGACTGACTTAATTTGCGGCACAATACTGGGGGTCAAAGTTTCATCAGCATCCAATACCAGAACCCAATCACCAGTAACATACTTTAAAGCGGCATTACGAGCAGCACTGAAGTCATTGCACCATTGAAAGTGATATAATTCTGCACCGAATTGTTGGGCAATATAAACAGTGCGATCGCTTGAGCCAGTATCTAGGATTACCATCTCATCGACCACATTTTGCACACTGCTGAGGCATTTAGGTAGTGTGGTTTCCTCATTTTTAACAATCATGCATAGACTAAGTTTCATATTGCCGAAAGACTATAGTTTCAGGTTGATGGTATATAGTAAACAAATTTAATTATGTGACAATATCAGCATCAGGTCATCGCTGTCACTTTTTTAAGTCAAAATATGACATTAATTAAAATTCTTATAAGATATTAAATCTACTTTTTTCATGTAACATAAAAACCCCAAACCTATTAATTTACCGTGACTAATTATTCAATTTTTGTAATGCATAACAGGAAAATCAGTAAATTATTTAATATATTTATTTTTGAAATATGATTTTTTTTTACGTAACACCTAATTATTAATTATTAATTATTAATATTTGCCTTGTGGAGAGAGATTAAATTTAATTGTGTAGTAAATATATCTCAGTTCGTAGTGAGTGCTTTAGCGCTCAAAATTAGGTTTTAAGGGCTAGAGCTACTTACTACATACTTGTATTTATTGATGTATCACTACTTATTTGTTACTACTTTTAAATCAGTTAAAGCAGTTTTTTCACGGCATCACTAAACTGTTCATAAGGAGAAACTCCCACAATAGTTTCTACTAACTCACCATTGTGGAAAATTAAAACGGCTGGAATGCTACGAAGACCAAATTTTTTGAAAATTGGTTTATTTTCATCAATATCTACCTTTACCACCTGGGCGCGATCTTTGTATTCTTCAGCCAGTTGATCCATTAACGGACTGACAAGACGACAAGGGCCACACCAAGTAGCAGTAAAATCAACTACAACAACTTTTTCTTCACTTAAAAGGGTATCAAATTCACTTTCTTGAACGTAAGCAACTAAGTCGGTAGACATTCTTAAATTCTCCAGTATCAAACTAAAATTTTCGTCAAAGACTAACTGTAAAAACTATACTTCCTTGCGCGTGTCGAAAACTCAGCAAACAATTTTAATTGAATGTGAACTATGACAAAAAATTTCCATACCATCACTTACTCGCAGGTTATCCACCTAAGCCATGCAATTGACACGGATATTCCCCAATGGCCAGATGACCCTGGTGTAGAATTTGCCACCGTTGCTAATATCTCACAGAATGGCTATTACCTGAGGCGTTTCAGCCTGGGAGAACATAGTGCTACTCATATGAATGCTCCTAAAAGTTTTCATATTCATGGTATAGGAATTGACCAATATCCTGCTCAGTCGCTGGTATTACCTGGGATAGTGATAGATATCTGCGAACAGGCCACAATTAATCCTGATTACGCCCTGAATGTTGCTGATGTACTAGATTGGGAGCAAAAATTTGGTGAAATTACTGCTGGTAGTGTAGTGCTACTTCATACTGGCTGGCAAAATAAATGGTTAGATAAAAATGCCTTTTTTAACCAGGATGCTCAAGGAATTATGCACTTTCCCGGATTTGGTAGCGAGACAACTCAGTTTTTACTAAATGAACGGCAAATTGCGGGTGTAGGCATTGATACTCACGGTGTAGACCCTGGGCAGGAAAATAGTTTTACTACTAACAGTTTGGTATTGGCACAACCGCGCATTGTGTTAGAAAATCTCACTAACTTAGAACAGCTACCACCTAGAGGTACTACTTTGGTGATGGGGATTTTGCGGTTGCGGGATGGTTCGGGTTGTCCTGTGGGGGTGTTGGCGTTGGTACCGTAAATGTGTTGTGTGACGAACCGCCCGCGCGCAGCGATGCCCGCAAGGGCTGTAGTACGCCAAGTACGCCAAGTATGATTTTGAGATATATGTGGCGTTTCTCAATTGTGTTTATTACCCTGTAGGGACGTGATGTGTTGCGTCTTACAGAGAAATTGAATTATGAAAACTCCTTTAACTTGTCTGAATTACATTAATGGACAATGGGTAAATGCATCTGGGGAAAGCAGTCTAGAAAGTCGTAACCCATCTGTTACTGATGAAGTTGTGGCTACGTTTCCCCGTTCGCAAGCTGTTGATGTAGACACAGCTGTAGTTGCTGCGCGTCAAGCTTATCGTAGTTGGCGACAAGTTCCCGCCCCAGCTAGGGCAGAATATGTGTTTCGCATTGGGGAAATATTACTCCAGCACAAAGAAGAACTGGCCCAGTTAATTAGTCGAGAAATGGGTAAACCCCTGACAGAAGCTAGGGGAGATGTGCAAGAAGGTGTTGACTGCGCTTTTTATAGTGCGGGTGAAGGAAGGCGACTATTTGGGCAAACGACACCTTCGGAAATGCCAAATAAATTCGCCATGACTGTGAGAATGCCTATAGGTGTTTGTGCTTTAATTACTCCCTGGAATTTCCCGGTGGCTATTCCTTGTTGGAAAGCTATGCCGGCTTTGGTGTGTGGTAATACAGTTATTCTCAAACCAGCTGAAGATACTTCGGCTTGTGCGACGAAATTAATTGAAATTTTTGCCGCCGCAGGTTTACCCGATGGGGTAATTAATTTGGTGCATGGGGTGGGAGAAGAAGCAGGGAAAGCTTTAGTTGAACATCCCGATATTGATTTGGTGTCATTTACCGGTTCTTCCGATACAGGTGCTTTTGTTGGTGCTACTTGTGGAAGGACTCACAAACGAGTGTGTCTGGAAATGGGTGGTAAAAATGCTCAAGTGGTGATGGAAGATGCAGACTTAGAACTGGCTTTAGATGGGGCGGTTTGGGGCGCATTTGGCACCACAGGTCAACGATGTACGGCTACTAGTCGCTTGATTTTACATCGTGATATTAAAGAGAAATTTACTACCATGCTCTATGAGCGTACCAGCAAGTTACGCCTGGGGGCTGGCGATGACCCGAATACTGAGGTGGGGCCAATAATTAATGCTAAACAACTGCAACGGGTGAGTCAATATATGGATATTGCCCGTGAGGAAGGCGCAAAAATATTAATTGGTGGGGAAATTGCCAGTGAGGGGTTACTAAAAAACGGTTACTTTTTTCAGCCAACTATTTTAGATAACGTTACTCCTAAGATGCGTGTCGCCCGTGAAGAGATATTTGGGCCAGTGGTGGCATTAATCGAAGTTACCTCATTTGAGCAGGCGATCGCAATTCTCAATGACACCAATTACGGTCTTTCTTCTTCAGTCTACACCCGTGATATTAATCGAGCTTTTACAGCTATGCGCGATATCGAAGCTGGTATCACTTATATTAACGGCCCCACTATTGGTGCTGAAGTACACTTACCCTTTGGTGGTGTCAAACAAACAGGTAACGGTCACCGAGAAGCTGGTACTACTGCCTTAGATGTTTTCACAGAATGGAAAAGTGTCTATGTTGACTTTTCTGGCAGTTTACAACGCGCCCAAATAGATAATCGCAGTTAAAAGGGAGTGGGGAGTAGAGAGTAGGGAGTGGGGAGTAGGAAGATAAAATAGAGAAATACAGATATTTCATTGGTGTTTATAGTCCTCCAAGTAAACTTTAGGACAACAAGAGAGTTACAAAATCTGTATTTTCGCCAGAATCACACCCAAATAAAAATGTGAGGTGTAAGATGACAATTACCCTAGATCATACTATTGTGCCTGCACACGATAAAGAAGCATCAGCACGGTTTTTTGCCAAAATTTTTGGATTAAAAGTTGAGAATACTGGTGGTCATTTTGCGGCTGTTCATGTTAATGACAACCTAACTTTTGACTTTGCAGATAGAGAAAATTTTGAATCTCATCATTATGCATTTCATGTCAGTGATGAGGAATTTGATACTATTTTCGCACGGATAAAAGATGCAGGTCTAGAATATAGCAGCGACCCCATGCATCAAAATAAAGGTCAAATTAACCATAGAATGGGTGGTCGTGGTTTCTACTTTTATGACATCGATGGACATAATTTAGAACTATTGACTAGAGGATAGTCTTATTAAGTTTGTAGTGAGGGCTAAAGCCCTCATCTTCATTTTTTAACTAGAAAATAAGCATTAGCATATTCAGGTAATTGCCTAATATGCCGATTAAATTCTTGTCGATTACGAAAAGTCCCTGCCAAAAAATCAAGTTGATAAAGATTAGGTAAAAACGCTCCACCTGTATCTGCAATTACTCCCATTTGTAAGTTTTTGCGTCCACCCGTATTATGTTCAATTACCACTACTCTACCTAACCCAATATTGAGGATATCTCCAGCAAAAGTTACGCCTGGTTTCACAGATATTTTGGACTCTATATTATGTCCATAGCCTTTAATCGCATCCACCTGTCTAAAATACCAGTAACGCTTTTGTGCTGTTGCTTTTAATCCCCGCACATAAGATATGCCATTATTTCGATCTACATTAAAAAAGGCCTGTGACCCATCTGTAAAATTAATTAGTATGGTTCCCTGCATCAGTGCTTCTTCTAAAGCGTCGCGGGTGAGATATGCCAGGGGTTTAACTCTACCATACTCTTTTCCTCCTGGTTCATAAATGCCCGATAACACATCTTGTTTGGTGTATCTTGTGTAAAACTCATCATTAATATTATCTTCTTTTAAACTATAAATTGGTGTATTAAAAGTTGATGTTTTGGTACGAGAACCTGAATGAGTAAACACAGCATATTTGGTCAGTCTGACTTGCTTCTGCTTTTGATTGTTGGGATTATGAGCAGACCATTTAATCACTCGGAAGTTAGTATTAATAAAATCAGCATTTTGTAATCGCGTCGGTCGATTGTTAGAAATATCTTCCCGCAGCACAGTAATCATAAAGTCTAAGGTTTTGATAACATCTTCTACAGAGACTCCTTGAGTACCTAACAGCCCTTTACGAAGAATATCTGGGTTATCTGAAGTGTGGTCTTGGAAATATTTTCTGGTATTACTCAGAACAGTTAATAAATCGCCTTGATTAAAACTGAGATTAGTAGTTGGTAGTTTAGACTGACTTAAAATTTGATTACCCTGAATACTGAACTTATATTTTTTCCATTCATCAATCACAGGATAAGTTACAGGTATTGATGCTACCAAATTCTCTGATGAAGGTGTATTGATACTCTGGTCAATTATTTGTCGGGCAATAAAAGGATTTTGCCAAATAGTGGAGAATGTGCGCGTAAATTGCGGAGAAATTAGGGCAAGCTGCGTTTGCGGAAGGGCTGAATTTTCAGATTGGGTGAATGATAAATTTTGTTCAGCCTGATTTTCGGGGCTGTGTTGTTGATGTTTTGAGCGCGTATATATGTGGCTACTAGCTAAACTAACAAATAACAAAGCAGCTACACCCAATGTGAAGCGGAGTTTTTGGCTGAATAAAGTACGCATAAGCTAAAAAATCAATTTCTAATAATAAATAATAGTTGCAATTGCTCAGTATTTACAGAATGCTAACTTGACAATGGGTTAGCTGTGTATACAATTGGGGCATCATACCTCTTTTATTTCGGAAGGGCAACCTGTTTTTTATAGGGAGTGGAGAGTTGGGAGTTGGGGAAGAGTTTTTTATTTTTTTATCAATACGTAATTATGACACAAATGGCATCAAATGTTACTGTCAGCTAACGCCCTTGGCAGTTTAATCGTTAATAATTATCAAAAAAATCTAAAAAAAATGTTAAATATACCTGTTAACCAACCCTTACCTAGTGAACCGTGCTTGGTAACTTCCTTACCTGGGGCTAAGGCTAAAGCAATTATAGAACGCGATCGAGCTGTCACTTCTCCTTCTTACACCCGTGATTACCCTTTGGTTGTGGCCCGTGGTGCAGGTTGTATGGTAGAAGATGTAGACGGTAATGTCTTCCTGGATATGACTGCGGGTATTGCTGTCACCGCCACTGGACACGCCCACCCACAAGTAGTGAAAGCTATTCAAGAACAGTCAGCCCAGCTATTGCATATGTCGGGGACTGATTTTTATTATGAGCCGATGGTGGAACTCGCTGAACAATTAGCGGTTCGCGCCCCCTTTCCTGGTGGGACAAGTAAATTTCCCGCTAAGGTATTTTTTACTAATTCTGGGGCGGAGTCGAATGAAGGTGCTATAAAACTAGCTCGATATTACACCAAGCGATCGCTCATTGTGGCCTTTTTAGGAGCATTCCACGGTCGTACTTATGGGGCTATGTCTCTGACTGGTTCTAAAACAGTGCAACGGGCGCACTTTGGCCCTTTAGTTCCTGGGGTGACTCATATTCCCTACGGTACTCACGCCAGTCTAGATTACTTAGAAACAAAATTATTTAACACCATGCTACCGCCCCAAGAAGTAGCCGCAATTGTTGTGGAACCAATTCAAGGCGAAGGTGGCTATATTGTTCCAGAAGATGGTTTTTTAGCAAGGATTCGGGAAATATGCCATCGCTATGGCATTCTCATGGTAGTTGATGAAGTCCAAGCTGGTATGGGGCGTACTGGTCGCTTGTTTGCTATTGAGCATTGGCAGGTGATGCCTGATATCATTACTACCGCCAAAGGTATCGCTAGTGGAATGCCTTTAGGGGCTATTTTGGCTCGTCCGGAGTTAATGACTTGGCCGCCTGGTTCCCACGCTACCACCTTTGGGGGAAATCCTGTAGCTTGTGCTGCTGGTATTGCCACACTCAAACTACTAGAAAGCGACTTGATGAGCAATGCTACCCAAATGGGTGAATTATTACAAGCTCGTCTTACCCAATTGCACGAGAAGTTTCCCAGAATTTCGCCGCCGCGCGGTAAAGGTTTAATGGTGGCGGTAGATTTATGGGACGAAGAAGGTAATCTTGATGCTCAACTACGCGATCGCATTATTCAAGAAGCGTTCTTACGGGGTCTATTATTGCTGGGTTGTGGTAAAGCCGCAATTCGTTTTTGTCCCCCTCTGGTTATTAATAGCGACCAAATTCGGATTGCCATAGATATTATCTCAGATGTTGTGGCATCAATGTGATCAATCAGGCGATGGCATCTAAATAGTAATACACGGTAAAATCTTATTTACATTGTAACGTTTAATACACAATTTCCGCCAAAACTTTCCCAAGTATTACACGGTCTTATGTTGTTTCCTTGGACAGTAAGGCATTAATTCCTCTCACCTTTCAAAAATCAGCGCACGTACAGTATTGATGTCAGATTTTGGGAATAATTTCAGTATGTTTCTCAAATATACGTAATTCTCAGACATTTTTCTGACTCTGCCTATGTTTAAATTGAGCGTCGAACAAGTTTTAGCCAGCATTGCTGCACTGACATCTGAAGAAAAAGCCCAACTTCAGATGCAGCTACCCAAGGTTTTAGCTACTCAACCTACAGATACACAAGCAGAGCAAAACCAAGTGAATACCGTGAGTGGTATCAGTATGGGAGGAGAAAATAATGCTTTAAATTTCTCTCCTGTGCAGAATCGAGATGGTAATGTGTCACTTTCTCAAAGCTTTACTCAACAAACTTCGCCCCAAAAACAACAAGCTTTAGCATCCTTAACACAACTCAAGCAAGCGATTGATGAAAGTGAAACCCTCGACCCCCTGATGAAAGCTGGTGCTACAGCCCAAGTCACCCAGGTGGAAGCAGAACTAAAAAAACCCGAACCTAATCAAGGTATTGTAGGACAAGCGATCGCTTCTCTCAAGCAGGGATTAGAAGGTATCCAAACTCTAGCAGGCCCGACGTTAACTGTGGCTTCTTTGATCGCTAAAGCTTGGGGGATTCCTATCCTATGAATACAGCAGACTCACCCCAATCTCAAGATAATCTGCTGCAAAATGTCAGTATCAATGGACAAGGAAATGTCCTGACTTTTGCCCCTGTGCAGCATGTTACGCAAATTGCTACCCAAATTATTCAAGTTTCCCCGGAAAAAGTTACCCAACTTCCCCTGAAGCTAGCTTCACCCTACAAAGGATTGATGCGGTTTAACGCCACAGACCGCGATTACTTTTTTGGGCGAGATAAATTGATTGCTAGGTTATTAAATGCCGTCAACAATAGCAGCTTTAGTGTGGTGCTGGGTGCTTCCGGGAGTGGGAAATCTTCTGTTGTCCGCGCCGGAGTTATCCCCGAATTACAAAAATCGTTAACTGTTGAGCAAAGATTTTACAATTTTATTTTTACTCCCCGGCAGAACCCCTTTGAATCGCTTTATCAATGTTTGCAAAACGAAGAAAAAGATTACAAATTTACCGAATCTCAAGCTGCGATCGCCCGACAAGTAAATTCACAAACCCTGCAAGAATTAATTCACACGCTGAAAAAACCTCATGAACGCTGGCTATTTTTTATAGACCAGTTTGAAGAATTATTCACCAATGGTAATGATACCAAAATACGTCAGTGTTTTATTGATGGACTGGTACAAGTTGCCAATGCTGGGGATAGCATGGTGCGGATTGTTCTAGCAATGCGGGCGGATTTTTTAGAGGAATTTAGTTTTTATCCCACATTAGGTGCGCTGACGAATCAAAATAATATTCATTTAGTCACAGATATGCACCCGGATGAGTTGCGTTTGGCCGTTGAACAGCCAGCCGCTTTGCATGGTGTGGTGTTTGAAACTGGCTTAGTGGAACGCATTATTAAAGATGTCCAAGGGCAAAAAGGTTATTTACCTTTGCTGCAATATACCTTAGATTTGCTGTGGACGATGGAATGTCAATTGATGGGGGCTAATAATCGTCCTCACATTGCCGACCGACACTTGAATATTACGAGTTATAACGCTATCGGTGGAGTCAGAGGAGCGCTACAAAAACGCGTCAATGAAATTTACAATGATTTAAGAGCCAATCAACAAAAAGTTACCCAACAAATTTTCTTGGCATTGGTAAATATCTCTGAATCGGAGTCGGGACGTAAACCAGTCAGCCGTCCGGCTTATCGTCGGGAATTTGCCAAAGATACTGAGACAGTGGAGACACTGACAACATTTATTAATGCCAATTTGCTAGTTAGTAGTCACGAAGCCACCAATAGCGGTGATGTTTTATCCTTAAGTCAGCAAAATGCTACAGTAGCGATCGCTCATGAAATATTACTGTACTCTTGGGATAAACTCCAGCAGTGGATTCGAGATCAAGAAGAAGCAATTATCTTAAGAAATTGGTTGGCTGATGAAACTAATCGTTGGCATAAAGTTCGCCAAATTGATGCAGAGAAAGCTAGAGAAGAACTGTTGCGGGGGACTCGTCTAGAACAAATATTTACCTTACGCGAAAAACAGGTATTTGCTCAACTGCGAGACTTGAACACCGAAGAACATGAATACATAGATGTGAGTATAGCCGAGCGCGATCGCTTCCGTAAAATTTAGCCCAGATGGTAACTATATTATCAGTGGTTCCCAAAACAAAACCATCTGCCTCTGGAATTTACGAGGAAACTTGGTAGTCAAACCTTTCCGGGGTCATCAAGCAGCGATTACTTCCATTGCCATTAGTCCTAAACTCAGCATCGACAATAATTCTGAGGCGTGGTTTATTGTCAGTAGTTCAGAAGATAATACCATTCGCTTGTGGCGCATAGATGGTCTTGCTATTGCTCAACCTTTTGTAGGTCATCAATATCCAGTTACTTCAGTAGCAATCAGTCCCGATGGACAGTATATTGTCACAGGTTCCCATGACAAAACAGTACGTCTTTGGGATATTAACGGCAAACCCATAGGTAAACCTTGGTTCGGTCATACAAGTGAAGTCACCTCAGTTGCTATCAGTCCCGACAGGCAATATATAGTTACTGGTAGTCAAGATGGGATAGTAAACTTATGGAATTGGGAAGGTCAGATAATTAATCAATGCTGTCAACCAGATAATCATGTACTACATAAGATAGAAGATAATTTAGAAACCATACTCCAAGTTGCAAGCGATAGGTTACGTCACCATCCCATTCTCATTGACACCAAAACCAATGCAGTCATAGCAGCCAGTGAAGAAAATCCTTAACTTTTCTACATCGACAGCTACGGGTAGTACCTCTATAAATATAGAAGTCAACTTTGTAATGTATCGCATTAATTCAGAATTGTCAGGCAAGGATACCCGTGCAAAAACTAACTTCATCCTACGAATATCAAGTTGGGGGTCGTCTCAGAGTTGATGCACCCAGCTATGTAGTACGGCAGGCAGACGAAGAACTTTACAATGCTCTCAAAGCAGGTGAGTTTTGTTACGTTCTCAACTGTCGGCAGATGGGTAAATCTAGCTTGCGGGTGCAGGTGGCTAAAAGACTGCAAGAGGATGGTATTGCTTGTACAACAGTTGACCTGTCAGGAATTGGCAACAGCAACATCACAACTGACCAGTGGTATGCAGATATCATTATGCGACTGGTGCGGAGTTTCCAGCTTTCTACTGAAATTAATGTCCGCAATTGGTTAGGAGAAAGACAAGACTTGTCTCCAGTCGGTCGCTTGGCTGAATTATTACAATCTGTTTTACCGGAATTGATTCAGCAGCCGATAGTGATTTTTTTTGACGAAATCGACAGTACTATTAGCTTGCCATTTAATACTGATGATTTTTTTGCCCTGATTCGTGCTTGTCACGAACATAAGCGTTTTACTTTTGCGCTGCTGGGAGTAGCTACGCCTTCCGATTTAATTACAGATAAAACTCGCACACCGTTTAATATTGGGCGAGCAATTGAGTTAAATGGGTTTAATCTGGCAGAAGTTCAAGCATTAGAAATAGGATTAGCGCATAAAGTAGAAAATCCCCAAGCAGCACTGAAGGAAATACTGGCTTGGACGGGAGGTCAACCATTTTTAACTCAAAAACTTTGTCAATTAGTTACACAGCATTGGCATTGGGAAACAGGAGAACAGGGAAGCCTTTCTGCCATAGAATCCCCTTTCCTCAAGAAACTGATGCAGGAGATATTGATCCCAAGTGAAGCGATCGCTGACCAAATCTCTGCTATAGTGCGATCGAATATCATAGATAACTGGGCTTCCCTGGATGAACCACCCCATTTAAGAACCATCCGCGACAGATTACTTTGCCACGAACAACGCGCCAGCAGATTATTGGGACTGTATCTGCAAATCTTACAAAACGGCGGTGTGCCAGCCGATGATTCACCAGAAAAAATCGAATTGCTTTTATCAGGGTTGGTTGTTAAAAAACAAGGTAGCTTACAAGTTTATAATCGCATTTATCAAGAAGTTTTTAATTTAGAGTGGGTAGAGAAGCAATTAAAAAAGTTACGTCCCTACGCAGATTTAATTAACGCTTGGGTAGCCTCAAATTATCAGGATGAAACCAACCTGCTGCGTGGACAAGCCCTCAAAGATGCTCAAACTTGGGCAAAGGGCAAGAGTTTGAGTAATATGGATTATCGCTTTTTAGCCGCTAGTGAGGAACTAGAGAAACGCGAGGTACAGAGTGCGCTAATTGCATCTCAACAAGCAAACCAAATCCTTCTAACCGCCGAACAGCAAGCGAAACAAACGATTCGCCGGGGAATGATGGGGTTATCGGTGCTGTCTGTTGTCGCTGTGACTCTCTTGGGAATCTCCGGGTTACTCACATGGCAAACCGCGCAACAAAAGCGACAAGTAAGTTTGGGCGAGATTAAAGCTTTAACTTTCTCCTCAGAAACAGCTTTTGAGTCCCATAATAACTTTGATGCTTTACTCGAAAGTCTCAAGGCTGGTATCAAGTTAAAGCAGATAGGCTGGGACAATGCAGATACAGATTTAAAGGTGCAAGTAGAAAAGAATTTACGTCAGTCTCTCTACTGGGTACGCGAACGCAACCGTTTAGTAGGTCATGGGGATGTAGTCACAAGAGTTAAATTTAGTCCTGACGGGCAAAAGTTCGCCAGTGCCAGTTGGGATAAAACCGTGAAAATTTGGCAGCGTGACGGTAAATTATTACATACCCTACGTGGTCATACGGATGCAGTGTGGAGCGTTAATTTTAGCCCCGACGGTAAGATGCTGGTCAGCGCCAGTCGAGATAAAACCGTAAAAGTTTGGCGTGTGGAGGATGCTCAAGAAATTGCCACCTTAAATCATCAAGATTGGGTGGCGTGTGTCGGATTTAGCCCTGATAGTAAGACAGTGGCATCAATGGAATGGAATGGGACAATGAGACTCTGGAACCTCCAAGGACAGGAATTAAAATCCTTTCCTACCCATAAAGCCCCAGTTGTTGGTGTCCATTTCAGCCCCAAGGGAAACATGATTGCTACCGCCAGCCGGGATGGTACAGCAAAGGTTTGGTCTTTAGATGGCAAAGAATTATTGTCTCTGGGAGGCCATAAGAATTGGGTCATGTATGTTAATTTCAGTGAGGATGGCAAAAACCTAGTAACAGCAAGTCGAGACAAGACCGCGAAAATTTGGGATTTACAAGGGGAAGAACTGGCAACACTACGCGGTCATAGTGATACCGTGGTAAATGCAGTATTCAGCCGCGACGGTCAAACTATTGCTACTGCAAGCTCGGATAAAACTATCCGACTCTGGAACCGCAAAGGTGAGGAATTGCAAGTTTTTCATGGACATACCGATGCTGTCTGGGGTGTCAACTTGAGTAAAGACGGAAAACTTTTAGCCAGCAGTGGCGAAGATGGGACTGTGAGATTGTGGAATATAGATAATGGGGAAGCAGGAAAATTCCAATCTTTAAGTTTCAATCTTGGTGAAGCTGCTGCGGGGAGTGTCAGTTTTAGTCCAGATGGTAAAACTTTGGGTACAACTAGTCGTTACACAATGGCGAAACTTTGGAACCTTCAAGGACAAGAATTAGTGACACTTAACGGTCATAGCGACACCTTAAGAAGTCTGCAATTCAGCCCTGATGGTAAAATTATCGCTACCGCCAGCCGAGATAAAACCGTCAAACTGTGGAATTTAAATGGTAAAGAAATAGCAACGTTGCACGGACATCAAGCAGATGTCAGAAGCGCAACTTTCAGCCCCGACGGTAAAACCATTGCTAGTGCTAGTTGGGATACAACAGTTAAACTGTGGAATTTGAATGGTAGAGAAATCATGACTTTGCGCGGACATCAAGCTGGTGTCAGAAGTGTCAGTTTCAGTCCAGATGACCAAATTATCGCTACCGCTAGTGAAGATGGAACGGCTAAACTCTGGAATCGCCAGGGACAAGAACTAGGTACCCTCAAAGGACATCAAGCAGGGATACAGGCGGTAAGTTTCAGTCCTGATAGTCAAGTTATCACCACAGCCGGTAAAGATAAAACCGTGAAACTCTGGAACCGAGAGGGTAAAGAACTATTGACTCTGCTGGGACATGGGGGTGAGGTGAATGCAGTGAGTTTTAGCCCCAATGGAGAAATTATTGCTACAGCCAGTGAAGACATGACAGTCAAGCTGTGGAACCGTAAAGGAGAAGTGCTGCAAACCCTTGCAGGTCTGGATACTGGGGTTAAAAGCCTTAGTTGGAGCCAGGATAGTCAGGTTTTGGCTTCTTCCGATTCCCTGGGTAAAGTCACTCTCTGGAATTTAGATTTTGATTCCAGTCCTGAGAACTTGTTGGCGCAGGCTTGTAATTGCGTGAGGGATTATTTACTCAATAGTGCAGATGTTAAGGAGCATGAAAGGGGTTTGTGCGATAAGCTCAGTACAGTAAAAGTATCTCAGTAAATAGCTCTTATATTGTAGAAAAGTGCTGAAAATGCAGCGACACGATATCTTAGAAATTGGAAATACTATAATCAATGCCCATGTCTGCTAAAGATGTCTTTCATGAGGTTGTGAAAATAGCTTTACAAAAGGACGGCTGACAGATAACTCATGACCCACTTTTGTTTAACGTAGGTGGGGTAAAAATGTCAATTGATTTAGCCTCTTTGTACTTTAGAGAATAGTTGGTTACGCTGTCAAAGAGGCATTTATCAGTATATGCAGCCCCACTAGACTAATTATTAGTGGCTAGATGTTATGTATCAACAGATTATGGGAATACTAAATAAACAGTAATAATTTCCCTCACTGTTTTCAAATAACTTAATTTAAATCAAATGTTCTTACTAACTCCAGCTAAAGCAGCTGTATATGTACCAAATTGTAACTTTGATATTGAGGATCAAAGTTACTACAAGCTCAATTTAGCCTATACAACATATAAAAATATTAATCTTATTCAGCAATGTAAGTATTTAGTTTGGAAGAAGCAGATAAATCCAGATAATATATTATTAAACTTTTTTTTAATTCATCATATAGAGCCTATTAATGAAAATGAGCATCGGTTATTTTTGCAGAAATACCAGCAGATTAATCACCAATCAAAGATTAGATTATTTTTTGATATATTTAAACTGGAAAATGTGGGCAGGCAATTAATAATAGATTTAAACAACTTGAATATAAATCATCAAATATTTAGTACTAATTATCAACCTTTTATTACTGCTATACCAGTAGACACATCATTTTTACCAATACATGATAAATCATCAAATGAAATCATTCGTACAATTTCAGAAAAATTGAGGTTTTCTTTAAACCAACATGATAAATTTGAACTTAAAAACATTCAAGCAATTATATTCAATAATAAGGAAATTACAGATCAAGAGCTTAGATTTATTGTTAAAAAAGGCGTTGAATATTCGGTTGAATATATTAATTCAGAAAAAATATGGATAAATTTAAAGTATACAAACTTTTCGCGCACAATACAGCCAGTAAAACAATTAGATTTAGAGGAACCTATTAATTACAAAGAACATAAACTAGTTAATATTAGAACAGGGCGTTCAGTTCCTAAAAAAGTTAAATATATATCGGATATTAGAGATATAGAAAATGTGTTTGACACATTTGATTCTTGTGAAGCTTTCGATAAAAGATGTGATAATTTACGGTTTTCTCAGAAAAAATTTTGGTTTGAGCAGACTAATATAGAAGATACTGTTGATCTCATTAATAATTTAGATGCAGTAGTTGATAAAAAATTAAAAATCATACAGTTCTCAGATATAAACCAGATACAATATAAATATAAAATAATTCATAAATTTAGAAAATATATTTTTTCAAATGGAGAGCTTCATCATACCCCAGCAAAAGGTTTACACCATTCAGGTGTATTCCGAATGCCTAAAGATATGACTCTTAAAGTTTTAGTATCTGTTCAAAAACTAGAAACTGAATCCTTGACCAAAATTATTCATAACATCAATAACAGAATAAAATTTTTATATAAAAATTTTGTACCATTAATAACTGAATATGATATTATTACATTTGATTATAATAATTTTAATTCTGTATTTTTTAAAGATGAAATTCAAAAGTTACAATCCAGCTATCTATTACATTTATTTGACATTAAAGATTTTCAATCAAATTTTATATATATGCAATTAATTGATAATACTAATAAAAGTATAATAGATGTTTTTAAAAAACAAAAATTAAAATTTGATATAGTTAATACATTTCAAGAAATTATTCTTGCTAACTCACTTTTAAAAATAGGTGTGCGAAATAGAGCTATTCCTTGGAAAATTAACCAAATTGATATTCAAGACCAAAATCATCTATTTGTAGGAATTGACTTGGGACACAATCATAAAGATAAGTTTAGCAATTTAACTTTAACTGCTATTGATAATAATGGTTGCTTAATCCGTACATACACAATTAAAAAATTAGCTAATAATGAAAGTATATCTTATCAAGAATTATTTAAATATTTTCAATATATTCTGAATTTATCAACTAATCAATATCAAGGTATCACTATACATAGAGATGGTAAATTTCAGGAAGATGTCGAGTCATACCATCGAGTCATGAGAGAAATTGGTATTCAAAAATATAATTTAGTCGAAGTTACAAAAAGTGGGAATCCATTAATTGGTTTTTACTCAAACATACAGGAGCAAACTACATATTTAGATGGTTTTGAAGGTTACTATATTTTTACAGATGAAATCTCATATTTAATTACAAATGATCAAGCTTTAAATACTAAGACAGCACCTAATCCTTTAAAAATTAGAAAAATATATGGTTACAAAAAAGTTACAGAAATTACAGAAGAAATTTATTGGTTGACTAAGGCTTACTCTATAAATATTTTTGAACCAACAAAGTTACCTATTACAACTCTTATAGCTAATAATTTAGCATATAGCAGAAATTTAATCCACTTCACAAAGGAGTAAACATTCATGCTAGTTATGGCAAGTCACTGAATGTTTTCGTACAGGAATTTACCCACTCAAGTATTTACATTATACTAATCTATTGGCATTGCCTTCTATTACCTTACCTCAAGCCGTTGCTTCAGAACTTTTGAACTGTGCAATAGTGTTTAATTCCGCTTCTTCTTCCTTGAGAACATGGTAAAGTTCCCAATTCTGTTGGAGGTTTAACCAAAATTCTGAACTATTGCCAAAAAATTTTGCTAACCGTAATGCTGTACTAGGCGTAACACCCCGCTTTTGATTTACAATCTCATTAATTCGCTGGTAAGGAACGTGAATTGCATCTGCAAGTTCTCGTTGTGATATTTCCATTGGTTCTAGGAAATCTTTGAGTAATATTTCACCGGGATGCGAAGGCTGTCTATGCTTTGGAACTCTCATCTCTTGATAATCTCCTAATGGTAGTCTACTATTTCAACTTCTGAGGGGCCTTGAGGTGTCCATGTGAAACAAATCCGGTATTGATCGTTAATCCGAATGCTATGCTGACCTTTACGGTCGCCTTTTAAAGCTTCTAACCTATTACCTGGTGGAACTTTCATATCATCCAATGAGAACGCTGCGTTGAGTTGATCTAATTTTCTCTGTGCAACTTCCCAACAGTTTATAGGGCAATGTTTTCGGGCTTCCTTTGAGTCATTACCATCAAAAATGTCTTCAGTCGCTTTATCCTTAAACGATACTATCATAACTAGCATGATGACACGGTTATCATGCTATCAGAAAATCAACTATAAATTTTCCGCGATCGCCTTACCGATTCACTACAACCTGATAATTATGGTAAATAAAACTATACATCTTGGTAGCATTGAGTGAAGTACCCGTCAGCAATGGAGCGAGTGCGATGTACGCAACCGTCACACAACCACTGACTTTTGCAGAGTTTCTTGCCTGGGATGATGGTTTAGGGAGAGAGTTTGAATTATTGGATGGGATCCTGTGCCATGAAGATTTAACGAGGTGAATGCTGATTATTTCTGCTGAAAATTAACACCTTCCGTCCCGACAGATTCTAGTCGTCTTCTTGCCAAAATCGCCCAACGGTAATCAAATGTCGTGTAACTAGAGGCATTATTCACACAAGTTGTAGATTGAGCGATCGCACCTTTGCTATCCTTTTGGATTTCCAGTACCTTGGCAAATATACAATTCGCTTCCCATCGCTGTTGATGAGTGGGTTGTTTTTCGTTCAGCGCGATCGCGTTTACCAAATTTCGCCCCGCCTCTCCATGACGATTCTGCTCTATTTCCACCCAACCGAGATTTGTTAGTAAGGAGTATCTGATCGGAAAATTATCAGCTTTAACTAAATCTAAACCGCGCAAAAAGAAGCTTTCCGCCGTCAAGTAATCTTCATCACCAAGATACAAGCGACCCAGATTATTGTAAGTCTCAGCGTTATTTCCAGGTAAAGCCTGCATATAATGAGTCCTAGCGTTGGGCAAATTTTCCAAATTCTCGAAAGTTTTACCCAGCAATAAATGAGCATCAAAATTACCAGAATCAAAAGCGATGGCTTGCTTTAAATCCTTTTTCGCTTGGGTAAATTCAGCTTTGCTAAAACTCTGCAACCCAAGTTGATAGTAGTATTTCCCTAACTGGGGTAATGAATTTTGCAAATAAATCGCCCCTAGTAATAACAATGCCGAAATACCGAAAGATACTTCACTACAGTAACGTTCAGGTAACTTCAGTTGATGCAACAGTTTTTGTAACTTCTCTCGCCCGGATTGGGTTAAACTGCCAAAAACTAGTAGTGCGATCGCCCCATTCCCCACTAATCCAAAAGTTGTTAGCAAATCCAGCCCACTGACAATAAATTGTGAACTGAAAGTGGCTAAAAAACTGACTACAGCCGTTAAATTAATAGTTGTTAGTCCATCCCAAATCGCATCAAAACGAGTCCAAGGATCTGGTTCATCCGATTCCAAAAACCACCACCAAGCTTCTTTGGGAGGATGGATACTGCTACACCAGTCTTGCAGTTGTCCAACTTTGACAATTTTGTGGGCTTGAACTTTCAGTCGTCTATCCAACTCCATGAGTTTCGTAACTTCATCTGGAGGTATTGGATTAGCTTTCGACATCAATTCTGCATGAACTGCATCCCGTGTCAATAAAACAGCTAAGACTTGCTGTTCAGATACATCTGATTTTGCTTCCTCAATTCCTAGTAATGCTTGCAGATATTCATTGAGGACATGACTGATTTGCAGTTTTTGAGTATCAATATTATTCATTCTCCAGTCCCAATTCTTGCAGTGTCATCGGGCCGACAATTCCATCCACAGCTAATCGCCCAGTTGCTTCCTGAAATTGCTTGACAGCTTGCTCGGTTTGGGTATCAAATATTCCTGTTATCTGGATATCAATTTCCGTAATTTTCGTCTTCAGCAATGCTTCTTGTACCTTAGTGACATCATCACCTTGTAAGGGAGGCGACTGAAGCCGTAGATTGCGTGAAAAGAAGAGTTCAAAACCATCTGTCGGTGAATTGGCTAAACGCGCTTCCGTTTGCGGCCCGAAACTACCATCTTCTGCTATTAGGTCGTGGGGATTATATTGATTCCATAACCTTTGAAATGCTCTAATCCCAATCCTACCTAAATTCCGCTTAGTTGCAGCCGGAAGTCGGTAATCGTAGTGGGGAAAGTCAAAATCCCGCCCCAACCGAATCCAATTATGGGGCTGAAAAAAACGTTCCCAGCTATCAGCATCTTCAATATCTAACGCCAGTCCACTTTCATGATTACTAGACCCTGGTAAAGCCGCAGCCGTAATCCCAAATAGCCTGCGTTCAAACTGTTTTCGTAGTAGGTACTGTTGAGCAACTGTGCGATAGACTGAGTTGACAACTAGTTTAGTACCCCGTTGCTTGATTGCTAATCGCAGCGATTCTTTAGCAGCTGGTTGGACAAAGGGATTGATTTGATTTCCAGTGACATCGATATTGAGATCGCTAAAGTCAACTAAAACATTGGGTGAAATTGAGTTCATCACGGCAATGATTTGCAGACTCAGACCTCTGACTAAACCTGTATTTCCTTTTTCAATTACATCTTTGACTTTTAGCATAGTTAATTCTCCTAGACAATTCTTTTGGCAAGAATAAATTACTTAACTTTGTAAGTCGGCAAATTTTATATTGATACAAACGCTGTTCTACACACTTATGCAATTCGTAGTTTATGCAAACAAGAACTGTGCAGTATTACCAGATGCCAGATTTAACCCGATGTTATCTAAAGTAAATCCCCTGACACCGCGTAACTCGGCTAATAAATCACCTGAACCAAATCCTGTATTTCCAGTCACGCCATCACCTAAATGGAAATAGGTATTGCGGCCATGCACCACTACATCGATCGCCTCGATACCTTCAAATTGCAATAAATCTCCGCCTGCACCACGCTGGAACTGATGGATCACATCACTGCCATCACCTTGACGATATATTACTGTATCAATGTGGCGATCGCTTCCCAAATACAGCGTATCGTTTCCCAGCCCACCTACGAGAATATCCGCACCTTTTCCAGCATAAAGGCTATCATTACCCTCACCACCACGGAGAATATCATCGCCACTGAATCCACGAATGATGTCATCACCACCCTGACCGTTAATTACGTCATCGGAGTTATTAAAACCGCGCACATCATTATCTAAATCATTAAGGAAAGTAACGGTGTTGCGATTCCAAATTCTGTTTTGGGTGGAGTCTGCATTGAAGATATCAAAACTGTCTTGCAGGGTTTCATCACCATCAAACATGATGTTACCAATCTGACCATGCTGACCACCAGAAATCGGCAAGTTATCCAGGTTTTCTAGAGCAAAGTCCTTGAGAATCACTTGGGTATCATCAACCCCTTCAAAACTGACAACTAAATCATCACCAGTTTGGGTAAGGAGCAAGTTTTTGGCAACTAAACCCTCTCCTGTAAATATGAGTTCATCAAAGGTTTCCCGCACTTCCAGCGAGGGATTGCTTCCCCGTCCTACTCCCTGAAACCCTTCTACCTCAATAGTGCGATCGCCACGGTTGACTTTAACGGGATAGATATTGCTATCCGCATTCGCCGTTGATGCAGAATTTTGGATGAAACTGACTCCGCCCATATCCCGCAATAGACCACCCGACTGAACGAAGATTGCACCACCCCGTCCTTGACCATTCTGAAAGCCACTACCACCAACAGCAGAATTGAAAAGAAATGAACTGTTCCTGACGTTGAAGGTGGCGTTGTTAGAGACAAAAACTGCACCGCCTAAACCTGCGCCGCCGCCACCTTGTCCACCCACACCACCGTTACCTGGACTGTCACCACTAAAGGTTGCCCTACCATTACCTCCATTCGCTCCAGCGCGTCCAACCCCAGCAAATGCGCCAGCTGCGCCCCCAATACCACCAGCACCACCGCTACCGCCGCTACTTGGGACTATACCTCCAATGGCGAAGAAACTTGGTAAGCCACCACTACCACCAGGAAAGCCATTGCTTCCAGCCGAGGAATCATTTCCACCCCGCCCACCGTCGCCACGACCAGCAAAACTATTACCCCCGACTGCCCGGTTATCAAAAAACACGACATTATTTGCTGTGACATTAGCACCTGGATTTAGAAACAGGCCTCCTCCAGCCCCTAAACCACCACCGCCACCCCGACTACCGTTGCCGCCTTGGGCAAGACCCCTATTAATCTGCAAATTATTAAATGTAACGGTGCTGTTATTAATGAGAAATAAGGAGGTGCGCCCCTGTCCATTGAAGCCAGTAAAGCTAGTCCCATTCCCCTGGAAGTTAATGTTATTGCCTGGTCTGATGACAATTGGGTTATTTAAGAGAGCAATGCTATTGATAGCGATGGTATCAGTTCCAGGTAGGGCTTCTGCGGCTGTGACCGCTTCTCGTAGGCTCAACTGCCCATCGGTGGAACTAACAACATCATTTAATGTAGTAACGGTGAAAGTTGCCATTTGCGTATCCTTGTAATTATCCAATTTAGGCAGAATAGGGAATACCGCCGCCTTTGTAGAAGCGGCGTTACATTTAGTTTTAATTTGTGGATTTTAAGAAAAATTAAGAGTAAATCACACCCCGATATTTTAAACTTCTCCGTGGTTGGGAAATTGTAGATATAACTTGATTTTTAATATAAAGTGCGCCACGATAAATTAGAGTTTGATCTGTTTGGATATTTTGGTTAACAACTGAACAGTTAATATTATAAGCAGCACCACGATACTTTAAATATACTTTTGATTTCGTCTCTTTAGATAAAGTATCATCGCATTCATAGGGTAATAATTGATAATTTATTTCCATTTTTATAATCCTCATTGTAAATGAATAAAATGCTAGTTTGCTGCAACATTTGATTTTATGTTTCAGCAATAATTTATTTATAGGATTTCTAGAAATTAATGTCTATGTATAAAAGTTAAGGATTTAGCACAGAATGGATTTACTTAACTTTTCGCCCTCTTTATCAGCCACAGGTGCGGTTTATTGCTGTTTCACCCAATTAAGTTAAGTCAGTTAAGTCCTTAGCTTTTCTGTATCGACAATTATTTGCTCTCATTCCATTATGGTAATTGTGAAGCAGAAGAAATCAAGCTTCAACAAGCAAAAATAACTCAAATTAGGATGTTAATGATGAATAGTCAATCTGTAAAAAATTCCAAGAACAACACCAAAATCAATATCCAAAATACTGTTAAGTACCCAGAACTTAACGACTCAGAATTAGAGGTTGTTTGCGGAGGTGGAAATTTGATTGGACGTAATAGGAGTTTTTCAAGTCATGTCAAGTAACTCAGTCATTGTAGTAGAGACTGAAGCGGCTTGACTGCAAAAGTACATGATGATGTGAACTCTGATAAATCAATAGGAACGGGAGTAAAGAATATGGGTAAAATTCCATACGCTGACACGGTGCAATCATATCAATTGACTTTGATTGATACAATCAATGCCTCTGTTTATGAGGAATTTACTTATCCGCACTTCCGTTCCTTATTGCAGAACTTGACACCCGATGTCCCTGTTGTGGGCATTGGGGTTAAGTTAGCAGGAAATCCCATTGGGTTAGCTTTAGCTCGTTATAGTCCACAAGTTTATGGGCAAATA
The DNA here is from genome assembly GCF_963920855.1 of Nostoc sp. CCY0012. NCBI lineage: Bacteria > Bacillati > Cyanobacteriota > Cyanophyceae > Nostocales > Nostocaceae > Nostoc > Nostoc sp. CCY0012. The sequence continues at coordinate 28,185 of NZ_CAWUDM010000017.1, forward strand.
CTTTCTTTATTTGTTGTCCCTAGCCATCGTAGCCAGGGTGTGGGTACAGCATTAATGGCGCGGATGGAAACAAGCTAGAACCTCTTAATAGTCTGGGCTTACGCTATCAAAATCAAGTAATGGGCTGGATAATTACCCATCGTACTGCACCTGATACTATCCGCTATACCCAAATGTTTGTAAATCCCAAATCTCAACCTTTGAGCCGCAGTACCTTATTATTAGCTAGAGCAATTCAACTACAAGTAGAGAATCTTCCCCATACTAAAGGCACTTTTCGGGTGGATATAGACAATACCCCAATGGTGAAGTTTGTGCATCGTCGCCTCAAACCATATTTGGATGAAATTCGCTATGCCTGGAGTGTAACTAAGGTTTTGTCATGAAGTACCATTGGGTAAGACAACATAGTGGGGAAGACTGTGCAGCCGCCAGTTTAGCTATTGTCGCCAAACATTATGGACGCTGTTTAAGAATTAACTATATTCGAGAATTGGTAGGCACTCGGCAAGGGGGAACTACCATGTTGGGGTTGAAATATGGCGCACAAGCTTTGGGATTTGAGACGAAAGCGATTAAGGCCTCCCCCGACATTTTAGACGAACTGCACGAGCTAACTTTACCTGCCATTCTTTACTGGAAAGGTTATCACTTTGTGGTGTTCTACGGGCAAAAAGGGAGGAAGTTTGTAATTTCCGATCCCGCAATGGGTATTCGCTATCTCACCCGCCAAGAACTCCTTAAGGACTGGCAAGGCTATATGATGTTATTGCTAGAACCAGAACCACAGCGTTTTGCGGCTCAAGCTGAAGACCCAACTCCGATTAATCCATTTGCCAGTTTGCTGCATCGCCTCTGGCAACAACGGGGAATTTTGCAGATTTTGCTACCTTTAAATTTAGGGGTGGGATTATTAGCTTTGGCTACTCCATTGTTGCTGCAATTCCTCACCGACCAAGTTTTGGTAGAAAATAATAGTCAACTGCTGACTCTGGTGGCTGTGGGAGTGATGGGGTTAACCTTGGTCAATAGCGGTTTGACTTGGACACAATCGAATTTGGTGGCTGCATTTGCAGAAAAGTTGCAGAAAGAATTAAAACTGGATTTTGGTAAACAAGTGCTGCATTTGCCTTTGTCCTATCATGAAGCTCGTCGCAGTGGTACGGCAATTCGCCGTTTAGTTTTCCCACTTAAAAGGGATAACTCATAATACGAAAGAAAAATCACCCAAGGTTCATACAAAATTCATTTAACGGTAGATGAATGGTAAAGGTAGTATGAATAGACATTTCCAAAATAGTATATTTTGGAGATGTCTATTGAGAGAAAACTACAAGATTTTAAGAATGGGTGACCTGAGACTCGAACTCAGAACCAGCAGATTAAGAGTCTGATGCTCTACCATTGAGCTAGTCACCCAAACATAGAATCTCATAGTAGCATATTTCTGGCTGATTCACTAGTGATGCTGGGGCAAATTCAAGAAGGCTACGCTCTCACCTGGGGAAATTGCACGATAAAGGTGGTTTGACCATCTGCACTCTTTACATCGATAGAGCCACCGAGATTTCTCACCATTTTTTGTACTAAAGCCAGTTCCAATCCTGTACCGCTATATTTCCAGGGATCGTTTTTGGAAATGTGATAAAACGGCTCGAAAATCCTTGATAGGTCATTGGCGGGGATTTCTAAGCCAGAATTGAGAAAAGTCAGTTGTACTGTATCCCCTGTCAAGTTAACAGCTACGGTGATTGATTGACCAGCACGAGTGTATTTGCAAGTATGATTTAACAGTTCGGTAATTATCTGCTCTAAATCAGTGATGTCTGTTTCTAACAGTGGCATCCCCGACTCTATGATCAGATGTAATTCTTGTCTCTGACAACTGGTAAGTTCCCGAAAAGACTCCACAATGGGAGGTAGCCAAGTCTGGAGATCAATGGCAATTAAAGTCGGGGGATCAGGTTGGGTTTCTAGATAGGTAAGTTTTCGTAAGTCGTTAATTAACTTACTTTCTCTGCCACACTCGTTATGCAGAATCTGTAAAAGTTGTGGTACTATTTCGATATCTAAAACACCTTCTGGTGTGAGTACACTTTCCAGGGTTTGGACAGCCAGACTGATGCTGGTTATGGGTGTCCGCAATTCTTGCGATAAAATCCGCAGAAATTCATTTTTCAAACGTTCTCGTTGTTCTAATTCTTTAATTTGTGCTTCAGTTCTTTCATAAAGTTGTCCTTGACGAATTGCGATCGCACATTCACTAGCTACCTGCTGCACTAAACTGATTTGACTTTCATCAAACATCTCTTGTGTGGGTCTAATCAGCCAAATATTGCCCACAATTCCTTGATCATCAAATATGGGACAAGCTAGCTGTGTAACTAGCTGTAACTGGGGATGCCATCCAGGGACAATTTTCACAGATTGCCAATGCTCTTTTTGCAACAGTGTGGGGTAAATTTCGGGAAAGTCTGCAATCTTTTTGGTCGATCCCTTGTCGGGGGGTAAAGTTGCTTTGTACTCGTAAGCTATACTCACCACTTTGCAGCAATCGCTGTACAGTTCAATGTAACAATTCTCAAGTTCTAGTAATTTGGCTAATTCTTGAGTCGTTGTTTGCAAAACCTGTGTTGCTTGGCGATTATCGCGGATTTGTTCGGTAATGCAGCGTAACAGTGTTTGAAAGTTTTGTGCTTGCTGTAATTGGGCTTGATGCTGCTGGGACTGAGATGCTAATTGTGATTGGAGATGCTGTATTTGCTGATATAGTTCGGCTTGGTGAACTGCAATGCCGATTTGGGTTGCTAATTGCTTGATTAGGTCAACTTCAATTTCTGTCCACCCATAGGGTTTATGGCAATGTTGAGCAATTAATAGTCCCCACAAATTTTGCTGTAACAAAATCGGCACAACTAAATTTGCTCTTACTTGCCAAGCACTCCAAAAGTCTATTTGACAAGGATCTAAACCTGCGCCATAAATATCTTCAATAATTTGAATACAACCCAGTCCATGACGTTTTTTATATTGGGTGCTGAAGCCGGGATCGCAGAAGTTTTTGCCCAGCAATTTCACACTAGGTGCTACCGTAGATTCGGCGATGATTGTGCCACTGTTGTCAGGTTGAATATGATAAATCAGGACGCGATCGCAATGCAAACACTGGCGGATTTCTTTGACTGTCTGCTGAAGAATGATCTCTAACTCTTCAGACTCACTCAGGCGTTGGGCGATGGCTGCTAATAACTTCTCTCGTTCTGCCTGCATCCCCTTTGCTTGTTTTACCTGTTTGACAGGAGTAATATTACTACTGGTGCCAATTAGTCGGTAAATTTTCGAGTTAGCATCCCGTATTGGTGTTAAGGTCGTACTCCACCAAGTAGTAACTCCTTGAAATTGTAAGCATTGTTCATAAGAAATAGTTTTACCAAAGCTTACGCAATCAGAGTAATGCTGACGTACTCTAGCCGCATCAATGGGCGAAAGAATATCTTCTGGTTTTTTGCCCCTTAAGTCTTCAGAACTAATGCCTACCCATTGTTCATGAGTAGGATTCAGTGCCACATAACAAAAATCACCATTTTCTAAAACATCTACAACAAATATAGATGCCTGCACAGAATCGTACATACTCAGTAGAAATTGTTCACTACTACTGTGTTCGTTAAATTCTGTAGTGAAGAGAATATGAGGAGATGATTTTTTTTTCAACTCTACGGTGAAGTCAGTTGGATTTATAGTCATCAGAGAGTCCCTATCTACTATTACTGACTATTTTTCTAGACGCTTTCTAGTAACTTAGCTGTTAAAAACTGCTGTTTGGCGCCTAAAGCAAAGTATTATTTAGTCTTTTGATATCGATTTTTATGTGTTTATATTTCTTGTATGAAATATCGGTAGAATAATAACATTAACTTAATTTAGTGTTTAAATATAGAATTATATTATTTTGCTACAGTTTCACTATTATTTTTCAGGTCTTACGCAAAAATTCCCCAAAAGCTGGATTTATCTAAACCGCCAAGACGCCAAAACGCCAAGAATTGGTAGAGTGTGCGTAAGTCTTATTTTTTATCAGAAATGTTTTTAGATTCTTGCATATACTTACGTACAAGCAAAAGACATATTAATGAATTGTAATATTTATTAACAACAAGCCTACTCTCTCAATGGGAACAGCTAAAGACAAGTAACCTTTTGTTGAGTATGGATTCAGGCTTTTAATCACCCTAAAGATAATTAACACGTGGGGGGTTTCACCCCTTCGACGTAGGAGTTCATCTAGTTGTAACGAATTTCGAGATTGCAGAAAATCCGAGCTTAATTGCGGTAGATGATATACATCCCACCCATGTAGAGAGCGATGAGAATTAATCCATCCCAAGTGACATTGACATACATGCGGGAGCGACTAACGGCATGATAAATTAACCCGGCGATGGCAACTGAAGTCATAATCATGGCCACAATGGCCGTGAACAAGTGAACTGGATTAATCTGTAACCACAAATTACCTTGCAAGTACACCAAATCATAAATCCCTAGAATTGCCAAATTCCAGAGATTAGAGCCAAAAATGTTAGATACGGCCATTTCTACGGCATTCATCCGCATAGATTCCACCGACACCACAACTTCCGGTAGAGATGTCGCCCCAGCCAGCAACAATGCACCGATAAAACTTTGCCCCAAACCAGTCACCGTAGCCACTTGGTCGCCCAAAAACGCCAGCCAGACACCGAGAAGCACCGTAGCCACTGAGAAAAAAGCAAAATTCAGATATGCTCGTTTTCGCCCGATATGCTGGTATTGAAGAGCTTCTGCTTCTACCTCCAAAATAGCCGCCCGTCGTCTAGTTTCAAACAAAGCAATTGTCCGCGCGCTCACCCAGTAGAGCAAAATTAATAACAAACTGGGAATACCCACCCAAGCCAAAGTCAAATTAATTCCTGAAGAAGTCAACAACATCCCCGCCGCCGTTACCCCCAACATGGCACAACCGAGACTAGCCGCCAATCCATGACTCACAGGCGCACGCTTGAGTAACGGTTCTGGCCCACTAAAAATATCCAGTAGTCCCAAAATTAGTAAATTGAACATACAACTACCCAAAATGCCCCCCACAGCCAAATCTGGGGCATTCAATACAACTACAGCACTCACCCCTGTAGCCAATTCTGGTAAAGATGTAACACCTGATAAGAGCAGCGCCCCAACCCAGCTACGCCCTAAACCGGTTTTCTCAGCGACAACATCAGCACTGTGCGATAGCTGCATTCCTACAGCAATCACTAAGAGGAAACATACGAAAACTTGGAGGAATAAGAGCATGGGGATTGGGGATTGGGGGGAACTTAATGCACTACATATAATACTTAAAACCTTAAATACAAAAGTAATTACGAATTACGAATTATTTTGACTACTTTTAATGTTTTGAGGCTGCTATCTGCACAACCACTGATAAATCCACCCATTGCTTGAATTTGTTGGAGATATTCTAAAGCTGCTGGAGTAATCAGTTCCCCTGGCATTAAAACGGGAATCCCTGGGGGATAAGGACAGACGATTTCAGTGCAGATGCGATCGCTTGTTTGTTCCAAAGGCAAAGTTTCACTAACAGCAAAAAAAGCTTCGCGGGGCGACAGTCTCAATTTATCATCCCATACAATCCACTGTTTTCTTGTTGACAGACTACTAGTATTGCTTCCACTCCCCAATTTAGTAAACCCTTGAACTAATTTCTCTATATCCTCTGGGGTATTACCTAAACTAATAATAAAGGTGACATTTTGCCATGATGCAAATTCGGCTGTCACACCCAGTTGTTCATCTAAAATTTCTTCGGCATCAAATCCAGTGAAACCTAGACCGGAAACAGTTACAGTTAACCGTGTTCGATCTAAATTTGGCATTTGCAAAACTGATAATCCTGGAATTTGGCTAATTCTCGTTCTCGCTGTGTCTGCAAGTTGTAAGGTGCGAGACATGAGGGCGTTTCCTTGTAGGGCCATTTGTTGGCGTGCTGCATCTAAGGAAGCTAAAAGTATATAACTGGGACTGGTAGATTGAACCAGTTGTAAAGCCTTACTTACTCGGTCAATATTTATTCTCTGGCCTTGAACATGTAACATCGATGCCTGTGTCATAGCACCGAGTACCTTGTGAATAGACTGGACAGTTAAATCTGCGCCTGCGGCTAAAGCTGGGGTAGGTAATTGTGGATGAAAGGCAAAGTGCGCGCCGTGTGCTTCGTCTACGAGTAATGGGATATTGTACTGATGAGTAATGTGAGCGATCGCTTGGATATCTCCACAAACACCGTAATATGTGGGATACACTGTCAATACTGCCTTGGTATCAGGATGCTGTTGTAGTGCCGCTTCTACAGCTTCAGGCGTAATACTATGGGCTATATCTAAAACTGGGTCATATTCAGGATTGAGAAAAATCGGTATGGCACCAGAGAGAATTAACCCGGCGATCGCAGATGAATGCACATTGCGCGGCATAATAATTTTATCGCCTGTGCCACAGGTGGCGAGAATTGCCGCTTCAATCCCACAGGTAGAACCATTGACCAAAAACCATGTTTGTGAAGCGCCAAATGCGGCGGCTGCTAGTTGTTGGGCTTTTTGAATTACACCTTGGGGTGCAAACAAATTATCTAAATCTACTAGTTCCGTTAAGTCCGCACGAAAAACTTGTGTCCCCAGTAAGTCAGCCAAGGGTTGATAAATGCCCTTTCCTCGCTTATGTCCTGGTGTGTAAAAAGGAGCGTGAGCATTAGTTATACAAGCTTTTAAGGCATCTAATAAGGGTGTTTGGTTTTGATTAAGCATTATGTCAGCAAAGAACCGCCAATGATAAAATTTAAAGACGATGAAATTACCTAACGGCGAGCAAGCAGAGATTTCTGCCCAAAAGTTAATAGGTTATTGTCTAAACCCAGAACATCCCAGTGGGAAACATAAAGCCAGGATTTTCGCATCGATTCTAGGAATCACGCCAGAAAATGCGGATGTTTTGCGTGAGCTTGTGCAAACAGCAGCAGTTGCAGGTGAAGTTGTTCAGCAAAGTACTACACAATTTGGTCAACAGTTTAAGGTAGATTGGATAGTACCTGATACAAACGGAATCAGGCTGCGGACAATCTGGGAAATCACTACTAAAAATCCCTATCCACGTTTGATTACTGCATTTCTGAAGTTCAATGAAAAAAGTTAAACTTTTGGATAGTATTGCGACACTCAAGCCTATTCCCATTGAAAGATTACAACTAGTGGAAGAGGATTATACTTCTATGGACAGTTTACCCAGTGGGCAAGTGGGAACAATTGTAGAAGTGTATGAGCAAGAAGAATATCATTATTTAGTCGAGTTTGCTGATACCCAAGGCTGTGCATATGCAATGGCGACTTTGAGAGCAGATGAAATTTTAGTCTTACATTATGACTTGGCAATTGCTTAATTTTTAAATTAACTGACCAAGCAGTTGTGGTTCTTCATTACTTGTTATGCTAAAAACGTCTATAAATTAGCTCATATCCCTGACTGGGCAAGAAATACAGCTTTTAACATTGACGTTTGAGCTTTTGCGAGAAAATCTAGGTTCTAACTGCTTGAAACCCCTGATTTTTAAGGGAAATTCCTAATTTTAGTTTGAAGTTTAGCATAACACCTACGGAAGAACCGCAGTTGTGACCTGAAGCTTGATTTTGATAAACCAAATTCACCAACAGTCGGTACTGAGTTTGTCGGAACTTCAATTTGCTCTGACTTCCCCAGCCAATTTATCGCCCCTGTACAAGCTTCCCTTAGCAACAATCCCCACACTAAATTCTTTGATGGTGCGTTCCGGGGATATGTTCGTTGTCAATTGACACCAGCACTTTGGCAAAGTGATTACCGCGTTGTCTCCAGCATCACTGACTTGAATGCCTCTGTCAAAACCCTAGTTTCCTATGTAGTCCCAAATGGACAACCAGGCGCACTGATAAATTAACCACACGCGATCGTTAAGATCAAACCAACCCCCAGATGATCATTTGGGGGATTTCCATCTGCAAACACAGTTGCTAGCAATAGCGATAAATTAATAAAAGGATATTTAACCGGGTAATCGCTATTTGGGGAGATGTCATCAGTGGAAGTTGTCATCTAGCTTAAGAAAGTCGAATAATTAAAATTAGACATACCATGATTTACCCTACAGCGATTTCTATACCCGAACCACAAATTTCTAATCCTCAACCAAATCCACTCCCAACTCCCGAACCCACACCAGGGCCAGAACCAGTACCAACCCCCATTCCCCAACCCATACCAGGGCCAGTACCAGCCCCTATTCCCCAAACAGTTCCCGGAACAGTTCCCCAAACCATACCTGAACCTGTTTAAATTGACTCTGTACTTCACAAAATCTCAAATCGAAAATGCTAAGAGCCGGAATTGTCGGACTTCCCAACGTCGGAAAATCTACTTTATTTAATGCCGTAGTTGCTAACGCCAAAGCAGAAGCAGCTAATTTTCCTTTTTGCACGATTGAACCGAATGTCGGCGTTGTCGCAGTACCGGATGAGCGCTTAAATGTTCTGGCTAAAATTGCCAGTTCTGTACAAGTTATCCCGGCGCGTGTTGAGTTTGTCGATATTGCAGGTTTAGTCAAAGGTGCAAGTCAAGGTGAGGGATTAGGTAATCAATTTCTCTCCCACATCCGAGAAGTGGATGCAATTGTCCATGTAGTACGTTGTTTTGAAAATGATGATATTATCCACGTAGCCGGTTCTGTTGACCCAGCGCGAGACATTGAAATCATTAATTTAGAACTAGGTTTAGCCGACTTATCACAAATTGAACGCCGCATTGACCGCACCCGCAAACAAGCCCGCACCAGCAAAGATGCTCAGTTTGAAGTGGCAATATTAGAAAAATTAGCAGCCGCTTTAAATGAAGGTAAATCTGTCCGTCAAGTAAGTTTGGCTGAGGAAGAAGCCGAAATTATTAAAGGACTGGGACTACTCACCAATAAACCCATTATTTATGCTGCCAATGTATCTGAAGAAGAGTTGGCAACAGGTAATGAATTTGTGGAACAAGTGCGGCAAGTTGCGGATACTGAAAATGCCCAAGTTGTCATAGTTTCAGCGCAAGTAGAAGCTGAATTGGTAGAATTACCAGAAGAAGATAAAGCTGATTTTCTCCAATCTTTAGGCGTAGAAGAAGGCGGCTTGAAATCTTTAATTCGTGCTACCTACGCTCTATTAGGCTTGCGGACATATTTCACTTGTGGCCCCAAAGAAACCCGCGCTTGGACAATTAATGCGGGGATGTCTGCACCCCAAGCAGCAGGTGTAATTCACTCTGATTTTGAGCGGGGATTTATTCGCGCCGAAACTGTTGCTTATGATGCTTTAGTTACGAATGGTTCCATGAATGCAGCGAAGGAAAAAGGCTTAGTTCGCAGTGAAGGGAAAGAATATGTTGTGCAAGAAGGGGATGTGATGTTATTCCGGTTTAACGTATAAATTTGCGTATAACAGACATCTTGTTTGTTCTGGGCGGGCGAGTACGCCCACCCCACAATAATTTTTTTACTCCCCACTCCCCACTCCCTACTCCCCACTCCCTAATTTAACCGATGGGATGATTACCAGGATTTACAGCATGAATATGTTCACTACCCGATTGCGGTCTGCCCCTTTTATAACAAGCTTCTTCTGGTTTACCCCAACCTAATTGTAAAATCATTTCCAAAAAGCTAGAATTTTCCCACTTCCACAAACTTGCCCATTCGGTAATTTGAGCAATTCTTTCTACATCTGGTTTGAGAATTTTTTGATGTTGTTTATTATTATTAAAACTCAAATACAGATCCATCCCCGCAGTCACTTCATACCAAAATTCCAACATAGAATTTTTGGCATTTTTGAGTATTTCTAAGTCTTCACTGAGGGCGATTAATTCAGTATTTACTTCTGGGTAGTGGAGGCTTTTACCTTTGACTGTCATCTCCCGCCAGACAATACCTGAAACTTGGTGTTCCCTCTGATATTCGTGAATGGCAGCTTTAAAATCTTGATAGGCGGTGAACTTTTGTAGTCCGTCAGTTTGGATAAACTGGTCAATGACAGGGTTACCAGAGACTGTTACCTCTAATTTTAGGCGTTTACCTGTGAGGCAAGCTTGGCGTTCATCTGCCAAAATTTGGATTAGCTTCTCGGTAGTATAAACCTTTGACATCAGAACACACTCTATTAGTCATTAGTTATGGACTTGAGATTAACTCCTAACTGGTTGTCAGATGGTAGATGTTTCAGGCAGTTATTTAAATATTATCCTTTGTCATCAAGGGGAATGCAGTATCAGATAAAACTGAAATTAGGGCAGACCAATTTGGCCTACCCTCAAAGTTATTCGGCTAACTCACTACTAAACTCATTGAATGAACGCCGCTGTAACTGTACTGATTCGGTACGGGGCAACAAATCAAACACTTCTCGAAATTTATCGTCTATTTCTTCATAAGGTACTTGACCCTGCTTATTCAAAACTACCTTACCTGCCTGATCAAAGACTACAACTTGAGGAACAGCCCCAGAGTAGTAATATCCGGCTTCTGTGGGTTCGTAGGTTTGTTTGACAGGAATGCTATCCACATCAATGGGGATAATTTCTGCCGCCCGACCATAAAATTCTTGTACCTGTGAAATAGAAATGGCGTATTTTTTGCAATCAGTACTGTCATCCACATAGAAGGCTAAAAATACAGGTTTGTTATCTGCTAAAGCCTTGGCCAAACTTTCTTTAGGAGGAACCAGTGAACCATTACCAGCATAAATTACAAAAATGTTGCCATCATAAACATCATCATCAATACCAGCAAATGCAGGTTGGACACTTATCACTAATAGACAAGCAAGCAGTAACAAGCATTTGGACACCAACCGTCGCCAGTCAGCAATTTGTTTTTGTAAAAAAAGAAACTTTTTGCTATTCATCAAAGAGAACCTTGCAAGCTACTAATCGCTGTAAGTGTGTGCTGAATTCGGCTAACTGGGCTGGATATATAATTACACCCGCACTCTATTTTTTAAGATAACGCCTACTGGGATTATCTCTCGAAAGTGGGTAGCTTTGGTGGGGAAGTACGGGATGAGGGAGATGGGACTGGCTTTTTGGGCAAGGATTCGTTAAACTCACGCTTATTAAATTTGCAAATTAAAGATTATTAATTAGCAATTACTGGAAGATTGGGGAACGAATGTGGGAAAGAAAATAAGACTCATTGATAGACTGCGACTCGGTTTCGCAGTGTTAGTGGCAAAAAGTGTGACGTTTGTTGTGCGATCGCTCCGTCTGGGTGCTGCTAGTGTATTACCAGGCTCTATTGCTCGTCGCATTGAACCCCGAATTTTAGAATTACTGAGTCAGCAAGTGAAAAACGGGGTGATTCTCATTGCTGGTACTAATGGTAAGACTACTACAGCGCTACTTTTATGCACAATTTTAGAACGCAATGGTTACCGTATCGCCCATAACTCTACAGGTGCAAACCTGGAAAATGGCTTGATGACGGCTTTAATAGAAAACACCAACTTAGTGGGTGCGCTGAACGTTGATTACGCCATTTTGGAAGTAGATGAGAATATTGTACCGAAAGTTTTACAACCTCTCCAACCGAGAATCATCCTTTGTTTAAACTTATTCCGCGACCAACTTGATAGGTATGGGGAAGTAGACAGCATTAGTAAGCGTTGGACAAAGGTCATCTCTACCCTCCCACTAGAAACCGTAGTGATTCCCAATGCTGACGACCCAACTTTATCTTATCTCGGTCAACAGCTACCCCAAAAGGTTTTATTCTTTGGGATGAATGAACCAGAACACTATCTAGAAGCCATTCCTCACGCCGTTGATTCGATTTATTGTCCTAGTTGTGGACACTCTCTGGATTATCAAGGTGTGTATTTGTCCCATTTGGGAGATTTTACTTGTCCCAAGTGTGGTTTTAGTAAAAGTAAGCCCACACTAGAAAGCAGCCAATGGTCACAAATTTTGGTGGGTTTGTATAACAAATATAATACTTTAGCGGCTGTGACTGCGGCGCAAGAGTTAGGCGTTGATCAAGCAATAATTCAAGATACAATTAACAACTTTCAAGCTGCTTTTGGTCGCGCAGAAGATTTGGTCATTAACGGTAAACGAGTGCGAATTTTGTTATCCAAAAATCCTGTGGGGACAAATGAAACAATTCGCGTGGTGACTCAAAGCACTGATAAAACTACACTTTTGGTATTAAACGATCGCACACCCGATGGTACAGATGTATCATGGATTTGGGACGTAGATACAGAAAAATTAGTGGAACGTGGCGGGACTTTAGTAGTCAGTGGCGATCGCGTCTATGATATGGCCTTACGTCTACGCTATAGTGAAAAGTCGGCGCAGAGTCACCTAAATTTGATTGTAGAATCAGATTTGCGTCAGGCCATCGCCACGGCATTAAAACATACACCAGACAATGAAACTCTTCACATTCTACCCACCTATTCAGCCATGTTAGAAGTGCGAGAAGTTCTCACTGGGCGTAAAATTCTTTAATCGGTGAGAGTCAATCAGGTGTGCATAAATAAATTTAGGGGCTTGAAACCCTTTTTGCAGGCGAATTTCAGTATTTTTCTCCCCTGCCCCCTGCCCCCTGCTCCTCTGCCTCTTCGGTAATTACGGGGACAATAATCGCCTCTGGGTCAACTGATAGTTGACTTTGGGCTTGGTTACGAGCGTTGATGGCTTCTCGATAATTAGGCTTGTATTTCAACGCTTGATCATAAGATGCCATCGCCTCTTTATATCGTTGTAAATTTACTAAAGCATTACCTCTGCTGTACCAGCTTTCGGCATGGTTTGCTTGATAACGTACCGCCCGATCATAAGCTGCGATCGCTTCTTGATATTTCTGTAAAATATATTGGGAATTTCCCAAGTTATACCAAACTTGATAATTATTTGGTTTAATGGCTGCGGCTTTCTTATAAGATTCCACAGCTTCTTCATAGCGTTGGCTTTGATGTAACGCCCATCCCCGACTGTACCATGCTTGATAATCTTGGGAATTAGATTTAATTACTTGATTAAATGATTCAATTGCTTGGGGATAACGCCGTAATGTCATCAGTACATTACTTCTAGAGAACCAAGCAGGGTGATAATTTTGTCTATATTGTACAGCTTTATCGTAAGCGGTTAATGCATATTCGTAACGATTTAAATTCACCAGCGCATTACCCAAGGCATACCAAGCTTGACTATAATCTGTTTTCAATTCCACAGCTTTTTCGTAGGCGCTAATTGCATCTTCATATTGCTTTAAGCTATGAAAAGCTAACCCTTTACTATATAAAGCTTCGTAATAATCGGGTTTTAATTCTATGGCTTGGTCATATGCTTGAATTGCATTATTGTATTGCTGTAATTTACTAAAAATTTCTCCTTTAGCACTCCAAACCTCAGCGTATTCATTATCTAATTGTAAGGCTTTATCAAAAGAGGCGATCGCTTCTTGGTAGCGCTGTAAATTTTGTAAAGCAAAACCCCTACCACTCCAAGCTTCTACATAATCTGGTTGAATTTGGATGGCATTGTCGTATGCGGCTAAGGCTTCTGGATATTTTTTCAATTTAAATAATGTTTTGCCTTGACCGTTCCACCCTTGGGCATAATCTGGTCTAATATTTACTGCTTCTTCATAGGCTGCCAAAGCATCTTGATAGCGTTGGAGGTCAAATAGGGTACTTCCTTGTTTAGATAATGCTGTGGCGTTATTAGCATTAATAAAATTAATCACAAATATAGAAGCAACACCACTTGTTCCTACCAGAAATATGCCTAAAGCTAACTTTATTAATATGCCTTTTTTGATTTGCGGAATTTTTAACTTGCTAATCTGATTAATAGGCAAGGCAACATTAGTTGGTAAAGCTGGACTCAAAACTAAAGTCCCAGAAGCCGGTTGCTTTAACTCTTTAAGGCTTTGCAATGCAACCGTTGCTGAAGTATAACGTTGCCGAAAATCGTAACACACCATTTTGTCGATAAATTGGGCAAATTCTGGTGAGACTGTGGTTTGATTTTGCCAAATAATTTCATTACTATCAACATCAATTTCTAACTGATTTGGTGATAATCCTGTAAGGGCTTGAATAGCGATGATTCCCACCGCATAGATATCACTACTAAATTTGGGTGTACCCTGGGCTTGTTCGCCTGGCAGATATCCAGGAGTACCAATAGCCACAGTAGCTTTTGTCTGCCCTTCAGGGCTAACTATTTGAGTGGTGATTTGTTTAACTGCCCCAAAGTCAATTAAAACTAACTTGTTATCTGCTTGCCGTCTGAGTAAATTGTGGGGGTTGATATCGCGGTGAATTACCTGTTGTTGATGAACAAATTCTAATATTTCTAAAATTTCTTGAATTAGGTCAAGCACCTGTTCTTCACTTAAGGTGGTTCCTGGCGTTAACTCTTGACTCAAGTCATGGCCAGTAATCAATTCTTGTACTAGATAAAATTCCGCGTTTTCCTCAAAGAACGCTAAAAGCTGAGGAATCCGGTCATGAATCCCTAATTTATACAAAACCTGCGCTTCAGTATCAAATAAGCGCCTAGCTGTCTCTAAATTTGCTGGGTCAGTGGCTTGAGGTTTCAATCTCTTGACAACACACTGAGGTAATCCAGGCAAGTGAGTATCACAAGCAACAAAAGTTTCACCAAATCCCCCACCCCCTAAGTGGCTAATAATTTGGTATCTTCCAACAAGTGTCTTTCCCAGCATCTCGTTTGCCTAGTTGAGTGCATTGTGTCTGATTCCAATCTTGCCACAAATTAGCTGGAACAGGGAGGATGGGGAGATGGGGAGATGGGGAGATGGGGAGATGGGGAGATGGGGAGAAGATTCATCTAAAATTTAAAATTGATATGATTCCTGTTGGTGATAATATTCGTAGTCGTCATCAGCCAATAATCACTTATTGGTTAATTGGTATTAACATTGTCATATTTTTATGGCAATTAAAACTAGAATTTGCTGGGGAATTAGGCTCTTTTATCAATACCTGGGGTGTGATTCCTGCTCAAATGAGTGGGGCTATTACCCATGCAATCCACGTCACTCCGGCTGCTTGGATAGTGGTTTTTTGGCGTTCGGCTTCACTGTTTGCCCGGCTGTTTCTCCACGGTAGCTTTAGTCAAATTTTGGGAAATCTCATATTTTTGTGGGTTTTTGGCAAAACTTTAGAAAACTTTATTGGACATGGGCGTTTTCTGGGGTTATATCTGGTTGCAGGGATATTGACAGGAATAGCGCAAATTTTGCTGGAACCGAATTTGACAGTTCCCTTGATTGGCGCGAATGGAGCGATCGCAGCTATCTTAGGAGCATATGTAATGCAGTTTCCTCAAGCTAAAGTAGACACAGTTGTGCCATTATTAATAATATACATTCCTATAGAACTGCCAGCTTATTTTTATATTTTTTGGTGGTTTATCCAACAGCTATTTTATGGTGTAGGGAGCTTACACATGGCGCCATTTGGTGTTAATCCCCTTGGCTCTACTTACTGGGCGCAGTTTGTTGGGTTATTTATTGGTGGGGTTTATATGAAGTGGAGAAAATAATTTTACGTCTATTGGGTATTATACATAAAAAGTTATTTTTGTATATATCTTTTGGCTGAAATTCTTATATATCTTATGACAGATTGTCTTTTTGATTTTGAGAATCCATACTCAATCAGAGCTATAGGGTGTAGACAATTGGGAGTAAAGTTATTTAGTGTAATTTGTATTGAAGATGCCAGACGTTAATAGAAATAACAGCGAATTTACTAACGAATTAGCATCTCTAAGACAGCGGATTGCTGAGTTGGAAGCATCAGAAATTGAGCATCAGCAAAAGTACACAGCACTAGAAGAAAAACTAAAAATACTAGAAGCAAAACTGGCAGCAGCAGAACACCCTTATATTCAAGTTGCTGGGTGTGACATTCAATGGAATCTTGATGAAGGCACTTGCAAAGCTCTCAACTTACCAGTTGTCTTGATGTGGAGAGATACAACTCTGGCAGGATTCATGACAGGACTACAAACTATGGTGGGCAGTGAGCGTTTTGCTTTAGCTCTCCAAAGTGAAGGCCGTCGTAGTGTGGAAGCCGATTGGCAAATAATTGCTCAATTTCCAGATTTTGCCGAAGGCTTTGCCATGCTGGCCCAAAATGCTAAGGGGGCAGGTTGGGGACATTGGCAATTGATGGAATTGAACTGGGAAGAGCAAAAATGTCGTTTCCGAGTCAGAAATAGTTGGGAAGGAGCTTATCAGAAAGCCTTGGGTGTCTGTTGGGGTAGCGGCCTGATGGCGGGGAAGTTGGCAGGTTATTGTTCAAAATTATTTACCACTAATTGCTGGAGTCAACAAACAAGCTTTATTGCTAATGGAGACGAATTTGACGAGTTTATAGTCAGTCCTTCCACCGAGTCTCTTGAAACAGAAATTGCCAAGTTGCTATTGACAGATCAAGCCACAAGAGCCGATATGGCAGTGGCATTACAGCAACTCCAAAAAGAAATTCAGGAGCGCCAGCAGGTAGAAATAGCCCTTAGAGAAAGTGAGGAACGACTGAGGCTAGCCTTAGATGCTGCCCGCATGGGTTTTTGGGACTGGAATATGATTAATAATCAATTAATTTGGTCAGAAAATCATCAACTTTTGTTTGGTCTAGTTCCAGGCAGTTTTGCAGGCACTTATGAGGCATTCATCAAGTGTATTCACCCAGAAGATCAGCAATCTGTCCAACAAACACTCACTAATGCTTTGGCGCAAAAAATTGATTACATTGATGAATTTCGGGTGATTTGGCCAGACCAAAGTATACATTGGATTTTTGGCAGGGGACAATTTATTTATAATGACCAAGGTGAAGCAGTACGCATGATTGGGGTGTGTACTGACTTTACTCAACACAAGCAATCAGAAGAAAGTAATCGCCAATTAACCACCAAGGTTCAAGAACAGGCAAATGTTTTAAATGCAATTCTCGCTACTTCTGTTGATCACATTTATATTGTTGATCGCAGGGGTCGCTATCAATATGTCAGTGATGGTGCGGCTACTACATTGGGTTTCAGCAATCAGGATGTTCTGGGTAAGACTGTAAGAGAATTAGAGGTAGACCCAGATTTGGCTCATCGCGTAGAAAATCAATGCCAAATTGTCATGGCGATTGGACAACCAATTAAGGATGAATGTGAATTTATTTTCGCAGATGGATCGAATTTTTATGAATACATCATTACGCCATTACGCAATACCGACCAAATTATTGAAGGTGTAATCATTGTTTCACGAGATATTACCATTCACAAACAGATAGAAAAGTCATTGCGTGACAGCGAAGCTAAATTTCGGCGGTTGTTTGAGTCCAATTTGCTGGGTGTGGCTTTTTGGAATGTGGATGGCTTGATTACTGATGCCAATGACGCTTATTTACAGCTAATTGGTTATACTCGTGAAGAATTTAGCCGCTTAGGTAAAATTAATTGGCGACAACTTACCCCCCCAGAGTATCAAGATATAGACGATCGCGCCATCGCTGAGGTAACAGCTAATGGAGTTTCCCCAATTTACGAAAAAGAGTATGTCCAGCGCCACGGTAAGCGAGTATCCGTTGTTTTGGGATTAGCTCTATTCAATGACTCCCAAGACAACGGAGTAGCTTTAGTATTAGATATTAGCGATCGCAAACAAGCAGAAAAAGAACGCGATCTCCTGCTGCAAAGAGAACAGTCAGCACGTCAAGAAGCAGAAATTGCTAACCGAGTTAAAGATCAGTTTTTAGGGGTTCTCTCCCATGAACTCAGAACCCCACTTAATCCCATATTAGGGTGGTCAAGATTGCTCCGCTGTCGTCAGTTTGATCCAAAAACTATTGAAATAGCCTTGGAAACTATTGAACGTAATGCCAAATTACAAACCCAATTAATTGAAGATTTATTGGATGTTTCACGCATTCTCCAAGGCAAATTGAGCCTCAATATTTGTCCAGTCAATTTAGTTATGGTGGTAGAAGCTGCCGTTGAAACGGTAAAGTTGGCAGCAACCGCCAGATCAATTGAAATTCAGACTATACTAAATCCTGGGTTGCGACAAGTGATGGGTGACTCCAGTCGCCTGCAACAAGTTGTTTGGAACTTGCTATCCAATGCCGTAAAGTTTACACCCATTGGTGGACGGGTAGAAGTTCGCCTAGAGGAAGTTGATTCCCAAGCACAAATTCAAGTTAGTGATACAGGTAAAGGAATCACGCCGGAATTTCTGGCTTATGTGTTCGATTATTTTCGTCAAGCTGACAGTACAACTACACGCAAATTTGGTGGGCTAGGCTTAGGTTTGGCAATTGTGCGTCAGGTTGTGGAACTACATGGGGGAACCGTTGCCGCAGCCAGTCCAGAAGAAGGATTAGGGGCCACATTTACCGTCAGACTACCATTTTTGCTCAGGAGTGTAGAGGTAATGTATCCAGATAATAACGCTGAACTTTTGATGGCTGATGCTTCCTTGGTGGCGGGTATACAAGTCTTAGTGGTAGACGATGAGCCGGATATCCGAGATTTAATTACTTTTATTTTGCAAGAATATGATGTCAAAGTCACCACCGTCTCATCAGCACAAGAGGCTTTAGAAACTTTGTCTCAATGGATACCAGATGTTTTAATCAGTGATATTGGTATGCCAGAGACAGACGGTTATATGCTCATGCGTGAACTAAGAAAGCGATCGCCCGAACAAGGCGGAAATTTACCTGCGATCGCTCTCACGGCTTATGCTGGGGAAATGAATCAACAGCAAGCATTCGCAGCAGGATTTCAATTGCATATCCCCAAACCAGTTGATCCCGACGAATTGATGCGGGCCATCTGCTTTGCCGCAGCGTTACGCTATCGCTAGTTTAATTCATCGGGGCTAATTATGAGTTACAGCCGCAATTCCCCGTGCAAAAATATCCACACAAGTCTCAATATAATCCTCACCGCTGTAGTCGTTTTGTTGATGATTGACACTGCGGCACAGCATTCCAGCTAGTAGCATCCCTGTAAACATATCCACTACAGGAAATAAATCAATCTCAGATCTGACAATGCCACGTTGCTGACTAGATTGGAGATAAGCTAACAGTTTGTCTTTTAAAGGCTTGGCGGCTTCTTTAATCACTTGCTTCGCCGCCTCAGGATGACGTTTAGCTTCACCAATGAAAGTGCGAATTAAGTCTTCGTATTCTTCCAGCATAGCGTTGTAAAGCTGGGCATAGTTCCTCAAGTCAACACCAAGATCCTGTGTCCAAGCTTCAGGATGCGCCAGAGCTTCTGTTTGGAGGGCGGAAGCATTTTCAATTACTGCTTTCAACAACTGTTCTTTGCTGGCAAAGTGACGAAATAATGTCACCTCATTCACATCAGCAACACGGGCTATTTCACGAGTTGTGGCTCCTTGAATACCTAAACGAGCAAATACCTGCGAGGCAGCTTCTATTAAACGTGTACGGGTTAAAGCGGATGAGCGGATAGTTTTATTCATTAATTGTTTGCAAGTACTTACTTACAACTTATGACATGCTGTAAAGGGTTTTGGCATCTAAGTAAAACAAGTTTACACATTTTGCTCTATTGTGGACAAATCTAAAGATGAGCTTTAATACGTAGAAATAGATAGCTTTTTACTCATTTTGGTAACGGGAACAAATATCCCACTTCTTAACTGATGAGGCACTCTTTTGATAGCAGTAAAACCCATTCGCACATAAAATCCTTCAGCATATAAGCTGGCATTTGTAATTACCTGATCCACGCCTTGCTCAGCTGCTTCATGACAAAAATGTTTAACTAAAGTTCGCCCTATGCCTTGACCTTGATAATAAGGATGTACATATAAACTAATAAGTTCCTCAACTATAAAACTAGCAAATCCCGCAATCATGTCATTATCAATAGCAACCCAAAAAGTTGCGACTTGCATACTTTTTAAAATTTTTTTACCATTGGGCTTGTGAAGATAATTCCGCCAAGCTAAAAGCTGTTTGTTACTGTAAAAAGTTGGAGGTAGAGCTTTAATAGCAGCAATATGAATGGCGCTCAATACCCAAGCATCTGTTTCTTGGGCCAGTCGCAGAGATATTTCGTTAACAGTCATAGTTTCTATGATCAACGCGTTACCTGACTGGGACTCATGCCACAATTTTCATGGGCAGAGTAACGATGAATGTTGCCCCTTGTCCAATACCTGGACTTTCGGCGCGGACTATGCCTCCATGTAATTCTACCAAGTGACGCACGATCGCTAGTCCTAATCCTAGACCGCCATGCGATCGCGTGGTTGAACTATTAGCTTGACGGAAGCGTTCAAATACATAAGGTATAAATTCCGGCGCGATTCCCCCTCCTGTGTCGCTCACCCAAATTTGGATTTGGGAATCAATACGTTTGAGTTGCACCGTGACTATTCCTTGGTTGGGTGTAAATTTAACGGCGTTGGAGAGCAAATTCCACACAATTTGTTGTATACGGTTAGCATCACCCATGACTATCCCCGCGCCAGGATCAAATATACACTCGATGCGAATTTCTTTAGCGTCAGCTGCGGGGCGAACAGTATCAACTGCTGCTTCTACAACTGGTATTAGTTCTACAGGCTGGGTATTCAGGCGCAGAGTTCCCCGAATAATCCGCGAGACATCTAAAACATCTTCAATTAATTGTGCTAAGGATCTAGTATTGCGGTCAATTGTTTCTAAAGCCCTAGCTGTGGTAATTTCATCAAATTTACGACTCCTAAGTAGTTGTGTCCAACCCAACATGGCATTCAGGGGAGTCCGGAGTTCGTGAGAGAGTGTAGCTAAAAACTCATCTTTCATCCGGTTTGCTGTTTCCGCTTCAGCACGTGCTGCTTGTTCGCTGGCTAGTAATTGTTCCCGCTCTTGTTCTACTTGCTTGCGATCGCTAATATCAATCATGAACCCATGTAGCACCTGGGGTTTATCTCCACTCCGCACCACATTCACGATTTCATACAGCCACACCACCCTGCCATCAGCCGCTAACATTCTGTATTCAAATTCGTAATTATCGCGTGACAGCGACAATTCATGGCAATACTTTATTGCCCATTCACGATCTTCTGGATGGATGTGTTCTTCCCAAAAATTATCGGTATACCATTCTTGCAAGGGATAACCCAGAATTTCTACAGTTTGTGGCCCCACATAAGTAAACTTACCTGTGGTAACGTCTGCTTCCCAAGGAATTACGCGTACCTTTTCTGTGAGTGTCCGCAATCTTTCTTCACTTTCTTTGAGAGCCTTTTCTGCTAGCTTTTGAGTTGTAATATCTGTTACCAGCGCCACAAAGCCTTCTACTTGCCCTTGTGTCCCAAACTGCGGCACATAAGTTGTACTCACGATATGGGATGAACCATCTTTGCGGAATATTTGATTTTCAAAGGTTACTTGTTGCCCAGAAAATACCGCTTCTATATAAGGAATCAGTGCCTGATAAACTGATTCTCCTAAAACTTCTTGAATATGTTTACCATAAATATCTGCGGCGGAAAAGCCAAACCAATCTTCGTATCCTTTATTATTAAAACGATAGCATTGCTGGGCATCAACATAAGAAATCAAAACAGGTACAGCATTGGTAATTAGCCGCATTTCATCTTCTCGTCGCCGTAGTGCCTGTTCTGTGCGCTTGCGATTGGTTAAGTCTAAAACAAAACTAATAACTTGCTGTTGATTATTTTCTAATAAGGTAGACCCTACCAAAACCGGAACACGACTACCGTCTTTACAAATATATTCTTTTTCAAAGGGCTGACACACACCTTTAGTTCTCAAGTCTGTGATGCAGGATTCGCTGATTTCTAGATATTCTGCTGGTGTCATCTCGCGCCATCTGACTCGCCCGGCTAGCACATCCTTTTGTGAATAACCCACCATGCTTAAAAAGGCATCGTTAGCTTCAATAATTGCCCCGTTGATATCGGCTATAATTACTCCCAGGATGTTGGATTGTACCAACTTTGTAAACTTTGTTTCACTTGCCTGTAGTTTTTGCATACTTGCTTCGAGGCGCTGTTTAGCACGACGTAACTCGGCATTCAGCAAACTAATAAGTATGGTTACCAACAAAAATACGCTTAATCGTATGATGTTATCGGTAGTAGCAACAGAATAGGACAACACAGGCTCTATGAAAAAGTAATTGATGGCTAAAGTTGAAATAAATGTAGCCACCAACCCTGATTCGATGCCACCATACCAAGCACTAATAGCTACGGCAGCAAAAAACAGTGGGAAAATTGTAGGGAACAGCTGTGAGTATAGTAAAAATGTCAGTAGTGATGCACTACCAACAGCTAACAATGCCACAGCGTAGGGTGCGAGCCGGGGGCGGATTCCTTTCAACGTGGCTTCTCCTTTGGTGCAGCTAGCTAAAGCGGGGTTTTAGAAATTTAGCTAAACTATGCGTTCTCTCATCACCTATTTTGCACCGAGACAATCCACAGCTAACAATTATGGGCTGTTAATCTATCTAAAGAGGTAAAGAGGGGAGTGGGGAGTGGGGAGAAAGCAATGGGGAAAGCTCACGACAAAAGTAGAACTAAAGCCGTTTGGGAAAATAGACACTTTTTGTTATTAGTTATTAATCAAGCAAGTAATACAGTTTCAGGACTTACGCAAAAATCACCAAAAACCTTAATTTATGGAACCGCCAAGACGCCCGCGCGCAGCGATGCCCGCAAGGGCTGTAGAACGCCAAGAATCCATAGAGTGTGCGTAAGTCCTAAGTTTACGAAATCAATTGCTTATAAAACCCTGATACTCAGACACTTTACTCCCTACTCCCTACTCCCTACTCCCTACTCCCTACTCCCTACTCCCTACTCCCTATTATCAAAAATGGCTCGTACACCCACATTAACTTTTGATCGCGGTACATTAATTTTGCATCCACCACCACGGGGTAAGGGTTGGATGGATTACGCTACATGGGACGATCGCGTGGAAAAGTTTCGCATTCCGGCGCTGCGATATCGGGCTGTGGTGGAAGCTTTACAAGCGGAAGATGTCTATTTTGTGGATGAAGCGAAAGAATTTTATCCTGTGGATTTGATTGCGAGTGTGGAAATGCAGCCTTATGCCCACCAAAGTGAGGCGTTAACGGCTTGGAAGTTGGCAGGAAGGCAGGGGGTTGTGGTGCTACCTACGGCGGCGGGAAAGACTTATTTGGCGCAAATGGCCATGCAGTCTACACCGCGGACGACTTTAATTGTGGTGCCGACTTTGGATTTAATGCACCAGTGGTATGCTCATTTGGTGGCGGCGTTTCCTGATGCTGAGGTGGGTTTGTTGGGGGGTGGTTCGCGCGATCGCACGGCGATTTTGGTGGCGACTTATGATAGTGCGGCGATTCATGCGGAAAGTTTGGGTAATCTCTATGGGTTGATTGTGTTTGATGAGTGTCATCATTTACCAACGGATTTTGGCCGGGTGATTGCTGAGTATGCGATCGCGCCTTATCGTTTGGGTTTATCGGCGACACCGGAACGCACTGATGGGAAGCACGCTGATTTAAATATTTTGATTGGCCCGGAGGTATACCGCAAACGGGCTGAAGATTTGGCGGGAAATGCGTTAGCTAATCACGAAATTGTGCAAATTAAGGTGAAGTTATCGCAGCAGGAGCGAGAAAGATACAATCAGTTAATTCAAACCCGCAATGATTTTTTACGTCAATCGAAGATTTCTTTGGGGAGTATTCAAGGTTGGCAAATGTTTGTCAAAATGAGTGCGCGATCGCCTGCGGGAAGAAGGGCGATGTTGGCGCATCGTGAGGCGAAATCTATTGCTTTGGGTACTGATGGGAAGTTAAGGGTTTTGGCTGATTTGTTGGCGACACATTTTCCAGAAAGAATTTTGATTTTTACGGCTGATAATGCGACGGTTTACAGTATTTCGCAGCAGTTGTTGATTCCGGCCATTACTCATCAAACTCCGGTGAAGGAACGCCATGAGATTTTAACTAAGTTTCGGAAGGGGGAATACAATACTTTGGTGGCTTCTCATGTGTTAAATGAGGGTGTTGATGTTCCGGCGGCTTCTGTGGCGATTATTCTTTCGGGGACTGGTTCGACTAGGGAGTATATTCAGCGTTTGGGTAGGGTTTTAAGAAAGGGTAATGTGGCTAATAAGCAGGCGATTTTGTATGAAGTGGTGGCTGAGGATACTAGTGAGGAGGGGACTTCGGCGCGGCGTCGGGGGGTGGAAAGAAATAACGTAGACGCGCAAGCGGCTTCCCGAAGGGTACCGCCAAGTAGCCAAGGACGCAAAGAGAAGAAGGGGAATTTGCAGGTTGTGTATGGAGGTGGAAAGGGTAGAAGTCCTAAGGCGGCGGAACAGTTGGAAATAAATTATTCGAGCGATAAGAAAGATGTTACCAACGGAGTTACTAAGTCATCGTCTGAATGGGGAGGAGATAATTCCCAAGAGGTTGAAGATTGATCACAAGAGTTTGGAGTTGGGGAATGAGTTGATTGGTTGTTTTCAGGAGGCTGTGGGGAAGTGTCAAGGGGTGCTGGAACGTCAGCTTCTGGATTTGGAGGGGGATGCAACTGATTATCGGGTGAAGCGGGGGTTGGCTTATATTCTCAAGAGTAGTTTTTGCACTTTTGAGGTGGTGAGTCCTCTAGAACCACCTATGTTAAGGGAACGGGTGTTTGCTTTGGCGGCGCAGTCAGTTCCCAGTGGGGAATCTACGCAAGTTACTTTAAATAAGATTGCTGCTGAGTTAAGTCAGGAACTAGAACGTGAGGTGTTGCTGGAACAGGTGCGTGATGGTTTATATGCTGATTTGGCGGAGAATAAGATTTTAACTAATTTTGATGCGCCTTCTCCTGTGGATTTGTTAAATAGATATAACTTGTCTCAGGTGCAGGGAATTTTTTATAAGGCGAGTCAATTAATTTTAAATGCCCATCGTAATGTTCCGGGGGAATATAAGCTGTTATTTCGTTATTTAAAGTTGTTTCAATTGATGGCTTATATTGAAGGTGATGCTGACCACGGGTTTACAATTACGGTGGATGGCCCGACGAGTTTATTTCATCCGAGTACGCGATATGGGCTGGCGATCGCTAAGTTAATTCCAGCTTTATTACACGTGACTAAATGGAGTTTGGCGGCAACTTTGCAAACCCGCGATGCTTATACTAATACTTGGAAAACTGGACGTTTTACCCTCAATTCGGAATGTGGTTTAGTATCTCACTACTCTAAGGGTAAGCCTTACGATAGTATGCTAGAGTCATCTTTTGCTGATAAATGGGATGCACTAAAAACAGATTGGGTGTTAGAGCGAGAAGTTGATTTAGTGCCGATTCCTGGTAGTGTGATGATTCCCGATTTTCGGTTAATACATCCTGATGGTCGTGATTTCTTATTAGAAATTGTCGGTTATTGGCGACCAGAATATTTACAAAAAAAGTTTTATCAGGTGCGGCGTTCTGGATGTGACAATTTAATTTTGGCTATTTCTGAAAGATTGAATTTAGAAAAAGCTGGAGTAAAATTAGATAATGTGCCGGCGAAAATAGTTTGGTTTAAAGATAAGCTATTACCGAAGTCTGTCTTAGCAGCAATCGAGGAAAATGTATGAAAACTATTGAAACAATTGCCACAGTGACTAAAGACGGTAAAATTACAGTCCAGTTACCGCCTGATATCCCAGCTGGTGAGCATCAAGTGGTAATAGTAATTGAAGACAAACCTGTGGCTGAGAAAGTAGCGATGAAGGAAAAGCGTCCTCCTTTCAATTTTCCAGTAGATCATTATGGTTCTTGGCCTGAAAACCTTTCTTTAAGACGTGAGGATATGTATGATGATTGGGGCCGCTAACTCTGTATTTCTGGATACGAATATCTTGGTGTATGCAAATGTATCCGAGTCTTCTTTTCATCAAGCAGCACTACAAAAGATTCAGAATCTTTATGATACAGAAATTGAGTTATGGGTTAGTCGCCAAGTTTTGCGGGAATTTATTGTGACTCTCACCCGTCCACAAGCATTCACAAATCCTCAACCTATTACCCCATCTTCCGCACCCTAAACTGTCACACAACGAAAAATGGTCGTTTGGGGGTTTGGGATTAGCGATCGCCACCTAAGATTTCGACCTTTTTGTATAAAAAACATCCTAAAATGAATTCAAAAATACGAAATTACCGATTGTGACACCGGGGGGTGCGGAATGTGGGATTACCACAGTCATTGAGCGTGTTAGGTTTTTTCAAACTCAATTTCGAGTAGCTGAAGATAGTCCCGAAGTAACAGAAAAACTTTTATCGTTGATGGAAGAAATTCCTATAGGTGGTAAGCAAGTGCATGATGCAAATATCGTCGCTACAATGCTAGTCTATGATATTCCGCAGTTACTCACCCACAACACCGGTGACTTTACCAGATTTTCTAATTTGATTTCTGTTTCGCCTTTACAAGCATAAGAAATTGTGTATTTAAAATAATTGTTGAAAACTGTTTTATTTAAATAAAGGTGCGTTAAACAAACTGTAACGCACCCAATAATTATTCCACAAATTTTGGTCGTGCCTGTCCTGTTGATTTTAATTTTGACTTTAAATTCACCCAATCTTCCTGCTCAATTAAGTTAATAAATTCGTCAAGATTGTGGCGATATCCTTGTAATGCACTCAGTAAGGATTGGCGATTATATTGTGCCATCATTAATCCTAATTCTGAATTGCCACCTCCCACACGACTGGTATCACGAAAACCTGAACTAGCAAGATTTTGGGCTAATTGCAAAACTGCGGGATCACTTTCACCCATGCAAGCCGCAATCAAGGATGCACTCACCATGACGGGTAAATGGGAAATCCAACTCACTGCTTGGTCATGTTGTTCAGGCTGACAATAATATAGATTAGCCCCAAGCGATCGCACAATTTCTTCTACAACCGCCATCGCTGTCTGTGGCGTTGTCTCATCCGGTGTTAATACGTAAGGTCTACCCACAAATAAGTTATGTTGTGCTGCTTCTATCCCACTATCTGATGTCCCAGCCATCGGGTGACCACCAATAAAATTTTTCCATAGGGGAACAATGTCCTTGACTATGGGGGCTTTGACTGAACCGACATCAGTTACCACCGTAGTAGCAGGTAGATGATAAATCAGCTGCTGCAATTGGGGAACAATAAGGGCGATAGGCGTACAAATAAATACAACTTCTGCGGCTGCTAACAAATTCATGTCCACAGATGCTACATCGACGCTACCTAAAGCCATAGCTCTTTCACAGGTAGATTCCCGGCGACTGACTCCTAAAACATGATGACCTTGCGATCGCAAATCATAACCCAAAGAACCACCTATCAGTCCCAGTCCTAAAATACCAATTTTCATTTTCGATTTTGACAGTTTATTTATTACTTATTTTCTACATACTTTGCCAACTATTCATGTTGGTGTTTGAGGGGTAGCATTCATGACTGTAGAGGAATTGCTAGAAAAATACGCCACAGGAATTATTGACTTTAGTGGTGTTGAGCTTGTGGAAGCCAACTTGAGTGGTGTCAAACTCAGTGGTGTAAATTTCAGTTCGGCAGATTTAAGCATAGTTAACTTGAGTGGCGCGAACCTCAGTGCTGCTAACTTGAGTCATGTCAAGCTCAATGTGGCCAGATTGAGTGGCGCAAATTTGGACAGCGCTAATCTGAATAATTCTAGTCTCAATGTTGCTAATTTAATTCGTGCCGATCTCAGTCGCGCTCAATTACGGGGCGCATCCCTAGTCCGGGCTGAGTTAATTCGGGCTGATCTCAGTCGGGCTGACTTGTTTGAAGCTAACTTGAATAGTGCTGATTTGCGAGAAGCTACACTGCGACAAGCCAATCTGCGTCACGCCAACTTCAGTGAAGCTAGTTTGAAAGGCTGTTCTTTGGTGGGCGCTAACTTGGAAATGGCTAATTTAAACGCCGCCGATTTAAGTCGTGCTGATCTGAGTGGAGCCAATGTGCGTGATGCTGAACTCAAGCAAGCCGACTTGCGTCATGCTAACCTCAGCGGTGCAGATTTAAGTGGTGCAAATCTCCGTTGGGCTGATTTACAAGGTGCGAATCTTCGTTGGGCTGATTTAAGTGGCGCTAAACTGAGTGGAGCTAACTTAATGGGTGCAGACTTGAGTAATGCCAATTTAACCAATGCAAGTTTAATACATACTAATTTAACTCAAGCTACTTTAATTAAAGCCGAATGGATAGGTGCAGACTTATCTGGTGCTACTCTCACTGGAGCAAAACTGTATTCCACATCCCGATTTAATTTAAAAACCGAAGGTATTACCTGTGAATGGGTTGATCTTAGTCCCAATGGCGATCGCTCGATTATCCAAAAATTTGATGCGACAGATCCACGGGAATTTTTTAATGAAACTGCGCCGACAATCCAGATCATGGTTGATACAGCCCTAGAACATGAAGCTAATTTTGCCTTAGCTGCGGCTTATTACCAAATTGCTCAGGAATATCGGGGATTGAAACAACCCCCCAGCATGGAAATTGGCCGTCGTCGCACTGTCTTGACTTTTCGATTAGACAGCGATGAAGCCTTATTCCCTACAGCTTGTATGGCAATTTTGCCGTTTCTAGATGCTATTAATACCCATAAAAATATTTATACAGTCATGGAAATGATGGCGACAGAGGATATATTTTCTCTGGGATTAAAAGCACCTGATAGAGTAATGGAATTAACAATGCTCATCCAGCAAGCTATGAGTCAGGTTGAGAAAATTAGACAAATGAAACGAAATTTGGAATTAGCTGGAAAATTAAATTTCTGTAGAACCCCAACCCAGACTATATTAACTAATTCCAGCGCTCAGACTTTAATTATCTATGATCACCCTAATTTTGGTAAAAAATTTATTCATCCTGCTGATGGTAATGTAACATTTTCAACTAGCATGAGCAGTGAAATTACTATATCTACACCACCAGCGTTAAATATGGTGGTGGATTTCCTCAAAAGCTTCCACTATATCAGTCAATATTAAAGACAGGTAATGGTATTAGTAATAAGCAACAAAATTTGGGAGAAAGCAAATGCGCGATCGCTTTAATAAAATGATGGGACGGACTCGCTATGTGGTTTGTCGCTTGTTTTTGCACTTAGCCGGGTCTGATGTCGCACCAATTCTCGGAGTATTAAATAGTAGCGCCCGCGAAGCCATTGATGCGGACGGTGACTTGAAGGTTTTGGGAGAAGGATTAGTAGAAATTTGCGAAACTCTGTTGCGATATGATGAGTCTTGGCTTTCTGCTGCCAATGAAGGTGAAGTATTTTGGGATGAAGGGGATGCGGGGGATTTTGTCAATGACTTATTTAGTGACTCTGCCGAACGCTACGGTGCTGAATATGATTTAAATGCGCCTGCTGGTGGAGATCAGTCTTTTTCTCTACCTGTAACCCGTAACGTCATTGTCATGATTACTGTAGCCTATGAAGGAGAAGTTCCTGATTTGGAAACCGATTTATCCAATATTCCCGCACTCAAGGATGCTTTGAAAGCCTTAATCAATTTGCATTACAAAGACCAATTCCGCGCCATTCAGTTTCATTTTTCACCCGCACAGTTAGGTGATGAACTGACTAACGATCAGCTATTGCAATACTACCCAGAGTTGATTCCTCTATAACTTGTTGGGTAGTCTCTACATTACTACCTTGATTGAGACTTGTTAAGCTCGAAGGAAGGACATAATCAAATGCTCATGAAAGTATTACGAAAATTTACAGTTGTTTTTTTAGCTTTGAGTTTGTGCTTAACAACTGTTGCTTGTGGTGGTTCTAACCAAGCTACCGCGCCAACTAGGAATGTTAACAGTACCTCTACAGCCACAAAATTAAGTGATGGTCAGTATCAAGTACAGCAAGCCACCTTTGATGATGGTACTGGAGAATATACACTGTTTTTACTCAACAGTACTCCCCCTACATTTCAAACCGATAATTTGCAAATGGCACGGCTAACCGATGAAGAAATCAAGGAAGGAAAGAAAACTTCTTTGAAGGTCGAAAACGGACAGCCGGCTTTATACATGACAGAAGACTTTAAAATCGAGTATATCCACAACGTCACCGAAACACAAACCAATCCCCAAACGGGACAACAACAAACGGTGGTAGTAAGACGAGAAAGTAACTTTTGGGCGCCTTTTGCTGGTGCTGTGGCTGGTAACATCGCAGGTCAAGCCATCGGTAATATGTTATTTAGACCCCAATACTATGTACCACCGGCTTATCAGCCGGGAGGAGTGCTAACTGGTTATGGCGGCTATGGTAGTACCTACAATCAAGCAGTTAGTAGCTATCGCACTCGTTACAATGCACCACCAGCAGTTGAGCGCAATCGTACAACTTTCCGCACTACAGGTAACGTGAGAAGGTCAGCACCTAATACATCCACTGTCAGGACTACACCTCGTCCCACTACAGGTAATCGTTCATCTGGTTCCGGTGTGGGTGCCAGTAATCTCAGAAATAATAACAGATCCGGTTCCACTAGACCTAGATCTGGTAGTAGCAGTTTTGGTACTAGACGTTCTACAGGTGGTAGTCGTTCGTTTGGTTCCGGTGGCGGTAGAAGACGTTAATCAAGTTAGGAGTCAGCAGTATATTTCACTTGCTGACTCCTAATTTTTACGCAATATTTCAGTTAAGTCAGAGCTACTACTGGTTGTGGCCAACGTCCCACCGCTTTACCAATCACGGCTAATTCTTGCATTAAGTAATCAAAACGCTCTGGTGTTAGGGATTGTGGCCCATCAGATAAGGCTTTAGTGGGGTTGGGGTGAACCTCAATCATCAGAGAATCAGTTCCAGCTGCGATCGCCGCCATTGCCATCGAGGGGACAAATTCTGACCAGCCTGTGCCATGACTAGGATCAATCATGATGGGTAGGTGAGTTAACTTACGCAATACTGGCACTACTGATAAATCCAAAGTATTACGGGTGTGTTGGCGATCAAAAGTGCGAATACCCCGCTCACACAAAATCACATTGGAATTACCCGCTGCCAAAATATACTCGGCTGCCATTAACCAATCTTCAATGGTGGCGGCCATTCCCCGCTTTAATAGCACTGGTTTGGGCTGTGCGCCTACTTTTTTTAGCAGGGAGAAGTTTTGCATATTTCTCGCTCCCACCTGAATCACATCGGCCACTTCAGCGATGATGTCCAGTTCGGCTGCATCCATGACTTCAGTAATAATACCTAATCCGCTAGCTTCTCTGGCCTTTGCTAACAAATCTAAAGCACTTTCACCATGTCCTTGAAAGGCATAAGGAGAAGTCCGGGGTTTGTATGCACCACCACGCAAAAACTTAGCGCCTGCTGCCTTGACACGCTGCGCCGTTTCAATGATCATTTCTTCATTTTCTACGGAGCAAGGGCCTGCTACAACTACCAAGGGGTGATTTTCCCCAATGGTGACATTGCCATCAGGAGTATTAATTACTACCTCTGAAGCTTCTCCATGACGGAACTGACGGCTAGCCCGTTTGTAGGGCAACTCTACTCGTAAAACTTGCTCAATCCAAGGGCTGACTTCCTGGACTTGTAAGGGGTCTAAGCTGGCGGTTTCACCTACTAAACCAATGACAACTTTGTGTTGACCAATAATTTTTTCTGGTGTCAGTCCCCAAGTAATTAGTTCCTCATTAATGCGGTTAATTTCCGCTTCTGGGGAACCACTTTTCATGACTATAATCATATTTAAGTTTCCTAATTATTTCGGGAATTAAGTGAATTTATTTAATTAAGTTGAAAATTTTGCTGATTTTCCCAGATATAGCGCTCAGTGACTTGGCAACTGCATATAGGGTTTAATCAAATTTATAATTTTTTATTTAGCAATGTTGAAGTTATCAAATGTCAACTTCAACATTTACTTGAAAATTTACCCAATAACACAGTTGTCTGATATCTGAGCGCCGAACATCATACGTTCTTTTGCCGAGTTTCGCGCCACACTTCCACCATGCGACCCCAATTTGTGCCAAATTCACCTAAACCAATGAAACTTCCAGGTCTTTCTTCATCCCAAGAGGCAGAGAGAACCCCATAAGTGATTCCCAAAACTCCTATACCAAAGAATCCCATATTTACCAGTAACACGGCAATGGGAGGCAGTTTGATATCAGAATAGGTGGCTAGTAAATAGCTGACCACTAAGCTAGTAATACCCAAAGCTGTGGGTATACCACAAAATCCAGCCACCCGCCGAATCATCCGTTGACTGACTACTTCGGGAATTGCCATCTCTTCTTTTTTGAAGGGTGGCTGCTTACTAGCTGGTTTTTCAATTACTTTTGGCTGTACTGGGGGATTATTGGTCGCTTTGGCAGGTTTTTGGCGCTTTTTTTTCGGTTCAAAGGGTAAGCGACTGCGTTCAGATTCTTCAGCAGACATAAGCAGTTGTTCCTATCCACGAATACCAAGACGAGCAATCAAAGCTTGGTACTTTTCTCGGCTACCTGCTTGAATGTAGGCGAGAAGACGCTTGCGCTGACCAATCATCTTCAACAATCCACGCCGAGAAGAATGGTCTTTTTTGTTGGACTGGAGGTGTAAGCTGAGGCGGCTAATGCGCTCGGTCAGCATAGCAACTTGAACTTCGGCAGACCCAGTATCGGTTTCGTGAACTTGGTAGTTCGACATTATTTCTTGTTTGCGCTGTTGCGTCAGAGCCATGATCGATTCACTTTCTAGTTTTTATAAATGTATGCAGCAGTCTCCCATGATATCACAGGGATGGGGAGTAGGGAGTGGCTGACAGGTGTAGGGGTTTAGTTTTCGATAAAGCCAATGCGATCGGGGGGCCAAAAACGAAACGTTGCCCGACCGATGATATTTTGTCTTGGTAAAAAGCCCCAGTAGCGAGAATCGTTACTATCGTTACGGTTGTCTCCCATGACAAAAAACTTGTCTTCGGGGACTTGTACTGGTGGGAATGGCTGATTGGGTGGTTCAGCGATGTAGTCTTCTATTAAGGGTTCACCGTCGAGGTAAACTTTACCGTTAGTCACCTTGAGGATTTTTCCAGGGACACCAATTACCCGCTTAATAAAAGCTTGGTCTGAAGGATATCCCCGTTTTTGTAATTCTTCAGGTGGCTGAAAAACGATAATATCCCCAGATATAGGAGGGTGAAAACGGTAAGAGACTTTTTCTACTACCAGGCGATCGCCTGTGTGTAATGTAGGTAGCATAGAGTCTGATGGGATGTACCGGGGTTCGGCAATAAAAGTCCTAATCAGGAGTGCCAAACATAAGGCGATCGCAATGAGAGTGAGATTTTCTTGCCAACTACTCCATGCTTTCGATGACGTAGCCGCTTGTTTTGCATCACTTTCGTCAGGGTTCATATAAATTTTCAGCCAGTTTAACAAGTGGGACGAATACCTTGATTATCACTTTACGCGATAGACGCAAAACTCTATTAGGACTGACGCTGCCATCAACATGGCTACTGGTCAATACGGAGTTGAGATAACAGTCAATAATCGAGGACTGAATATTAAGTCAGATATTGATAAAAGAGAATGCAAAGCAACGGATTTTGAACAGAAGAGATTTAATTAATAAATGATTTACATAATATCCCAGGACTTACGGAAGCAACCACGTATTTTCGTCATTGCGACCGTAGGGAAGCAATCTCAAAGCCTTGATTTTCGTAGCGAGTGCGTAAGTCCTAAACTTAAAAAAAAGGGCGTGGAATGCATTTCATAAATCACGCCCAATAATGAATGCAATGAATGTTTGCGTCTTAATAGACTAGAGGTGCAATACCACGCATCTGACGCAAAGAATTTATACAGGCTGGACAGTCACATTGAAATAAATCAACTGCCATATCACTTTCTTCAACATTAAACGCTAGTAGGGGAACTTCTTTTTGAGTAGAAAACTCTACATCCGGTTCATATTCAGGAATTTGCGCCAATACTGAAGCCCTAGCACATACTAATCCCACTACATGTTTATTGCGTATACAGGATAGTTTGTCTGTATTGTCTACTTCTGGTTCAGCCGCCTGTGCTTGATTAGCCATGACTCCCATAGAAAGAATCGAACTAACTAGCATAGGGGTCGAAAGCAAACTAAGTATAGTTTTTTTGTTCATTTAAATTAGGTTTCCTTTTAAAACAATCCTGAATGTTTAGATTATCCGATTAAATCTTACGGTTCAAGTAAAGATCCATCAGGAATACCAACCAGTTGTACCATCTCATCTGTTTGATCGATTAAGATCATGGCAAGTTCCTGTAATTGATGATTAATGCGATCGCTTGTGGTGGAAACCTTGGCTGGACGTGATTTGAAGCTATCATTTAACTTGATTTTCCCCATCCCCCCATTCTCCTCACGCTCCCATACCCGAATACCGTTTCAATCCTGCACGCCACAGCAGACGATTTGCACCCAAAAATAATAATATCCAACCCATGATTGATAAAAATCCCCGCCCGACATCCACAGGTAAACCCACCAAAAGACTCGCCGGGAAATCAATCAAATAAGGAAAAGGCGTAAACATGACAACTGTTCGCACCTGTTCAGGAAAAACATCTAAAGGTGCAATTAACCCAGACAAAAACAAATAAAATAACATCCAGAAGTTTTCTAAAGCGCTAGCTCGTTCTGTCCAAAAAGCAAACAGCGCAAAGGTGTACTGAATTGTAAACCGTAAGATAAAAGCTAGCACAACTGCCAACCCAAACAATAAGAATTGCCTCAAACTCGGCAACCAAAAAGCCTGGGGATAAAGTAAAAAAAACAACCCAACTAGTAAAAATGCAAACGGTATGCGAGCAACTCTTTCCGACAAATGAGATGCCACATGGTGCCACACTGGATCTATGGGTTGTAATAACCGGGATGACAACTTACCCTCTACTACTTCCTTTTCAAACTCCCAAATTACCCAGACAACACTAATTTGCCTGACAACAAAAACCGTGAGAAAGTAACGAGCAAAATCTACAGGAGTCAAACCAAACTGCCCATCTTCCGCCGCTTGTATCCAAACACCCATCAAGATAATTGGCAAAGCCCCAGCCAAAACCCACAAAATCAATTCTGCCCGATACTCCACCATATGGGCATAATAAACAGACAGAAAAGTCAAAATTTTCCTAATAGTTTTTTTCATTGAAAATTACGAATTACGAATTAAACAACTCCCGCCTGAAAAACTCTGCCAATTACTTCTTCCACAGGCGGCTCAGTCACTGTTAAATCAATCACCTCCAAATCTGCCAACATCTTGGATACTGTCCGAGTAAGCGATTCTCTCGGTACCATAAAACTCACTGCACGCCCTTCTAATAGTTGTACATCACCATAAGACATGAGTTTTTCTTTTGGTAGCGGCTCGGCTAACTCTACATGGATTTCTCTGTAAGGTGCAAATTGTTCTAGTAATCCATTTAAACTGCCGTCATACATGAGTTTGCCTTGGTGAATTAACAACACTCGCTCACATAAGGCAGTAATATCAGCCATGTAATGGCTAGTTAATAATACGGTAGCTTGGTAACGTTGATTATACTCACGGAGAAAATCACGCACTGCCACCTGAGCATTTACATCAAGTCCTAGTGTGGGTTCATCTAGAAACAATACATGAGGACGGTGCAACAGCGCTGCTAACAGTTCTGCTTTCATCCGTTCGCCCAAAGACAACTTTCGCACTGGTTGGGTAAGTTTACCTTCTAGAGTCAGCATCTCTGTTAATTCCCCCACTCGTTTTTGAAATTCTTTATCAGAGATGTTGTAAACAGCAGCGTTGATTCTCAAAGAATCGAGTGCGGGTAAATCCCAGAGTAATTGCTGTTTTTGTCCCATCACCAAGGTGATTTTTTGCAAAAATGCCTCTCGGCGAAGAAACGGCACATGTCCCGCAACTTTAACTGTACCGTCGGAAGG
Source organism: Nostoc sp. CCY0012 (assembly GCF_963920855.1). Lineage (NCBI taxonomy): Bacteria > Bacillati > Cyanobacteriota > Cyanophyceae > Nostocales > Nostocaceae > Nostoc > Nostoc sp. CCY0012. The sequence continues at coordinate 64,304 of NZ_CAWUDM010000017.1, forward strand.
ATGAATCAATCCTGTGAGCATTTTGAGCGTGGTGGTTTTACCTGCACCATTAGGCCCCAAAAAACCCACCACTTCACCAGGCGCAATTTCAAAAGAAACATTTTGAACTGCTTTAATTGAACGGTAGGTGCGGTGAAAAAAGTGGGTGAATGTTCCTTTGATACCCGGTTCTTTGACAGCTACCGGATAAAATTTACTCAGGTTTTCAACAGTAATGATTGACATAGATTTGGTATTTTCACCACAGAGGAAAACTGATGCACACTGATGATTTGTCTGAGTTTATCTGGAGTTCTAGTTATTAAGATATGGGCTTGTTGGCGTTGTTGATTGAGAATATGAATTTTGTCACGCAAAGGCAAGGCAGCGCGGTCTTGGGGGTTTCCCCCATAAGCGACTGCCGCGCAAAGACGCTAAGGTACAAAGAAAAAGAAAGGTAATTTGGCATTTTTTCTCACTCCCTACTCCCCACTCCCTACCTTCTACCTTAAACGTCCCGATCGCAAGATACTAATAATTAACCACAATCCTAATAAACTGGCAGCAGCAAAGAGAACACTACTTAAGAAAGATAGTTGAGTTGTTTGGGCTTTGGTGGAAATAATGGCTGCTCCCATAATTAAGGAACCCACCAAAATACTAAAAGATAAGCGGTTGGCAGCATCATCCATAGTCCGCCGTACACCATCTAAACCCCGGAGTGAAAGATTCCACTGTAAGGTTTCGGATGTGACTCGATCTAATAACCGTTCAATTTGCCGGGGAGATTGTAATGAGAGACTTTTAATATCTAGGGCTGTTCTTAACAACGAGGGTATGGGATTATCCCCTAGTAATTGCCGCCGAAATAAGTCTGTAATTAATGGCTTGATTTCATCAAATAAGTTCACCTCTGGGTAAAATGATTGGGCCACTCCTTCTAGGTTAGCCAGGGTTTTGGCATATAAGCCCATGTTGCTAGGTAGGCGAATTTTATTGTTACGGGCAACTTGCAAAATTTCATAAATTACTTGACTAAAATTGATTTCTGTCAAGCTGACATTATGATACTTCCGCAACATGCGATCGTAATCGCTTTCTAACCTTGCCAAAATCACCGGTTGAGGAGAATCTGCTAATTGCAAAGTTAACTGAGCGCATCGCCCCGCATCTAAATCAATAATCGCCAACAACATTTCTGTTAATATCTGCTGAGTGCGGGGATCAAGTCTACCCACCATTCCGCAATCTAAGATTGCAATGCGCCCATCGACAAGATAAAATAAATTTCCAGGATGGGGATCAGCATGAAAGAAGCCATCAATGTATAGTTGCTGAAAAAAAGCTCGAAATAGCAAAGTGGTAATGGCTTTGCGGTCGGGATCAGAACTATTACCGTTTTGCTCACTCGTCAAATCTGCTGACAGCAGAGGTACACCATCTAACCACTCCATCACCATTAACTTTTCTGTGGTCAATTCCCAGACAATTTCTGCTACCACAATTTGTTTGGGATCAAACCAACGACTACGGGATAAATTCCGTCGCAGTTCGTCTGTATAACCAGCTTCCCGCGTAAAATCTAACTCGGCTTCTAAAGCTTTGGTGAATTCTTCAGCGACAGATTTGATTTCGTAGGTTTGCCCAAAATCGGTACGTGCTACTAAATCAGCAATACCTTGAATTAAAGCGATATCTTGAGCAACTGTGATATCAATTCCCGGACGTTGCACCTTCAGCGCTACTTCTCGACCATCGATTAATGTAGCTCGATGAGTCTGGGCAATTGATCCCGCAGCTACTGCTACAGGATTAACTGTACTGAATGTTTCTTCCAGAGGACGTTTAAGTTGCTTGCGGATAACTATTTCTACTTCTACCCAAGGAACTGGTGGTACTTCGTCTTGTAGGGTAGAAAGTTCCTCAATGTAGGCAGCATTCAGTAAGTCTGGACGAGTAGATAGTAACTGACCAAGTTTGACATAAACTGGCCCCAAATCCACAAGAATGTTTTTTAATACCGCAGGTGTGGGTAGCTGAGGTTCATCTGCTTTACCGCCAGTCAGTAACCTTCGCATATAATCCCAGCCATTACGGAGGACTACTTCGATAATTTCTCTTTGACGGGGGACAGTTTGGGTGAGGAACATTGTGGGGAGGTGGCGAGGTGGAGAGGTGGAGAGGTGGATGGAGAAGTGGGGAGGAGGGGGATATGGGGGAGATGGAGAAGAATGTATTTTTTCCCCTAGTCCCTAGTCCCTAGTCCCCAGTCCCTAAAACCGACATTCAAGTTATAATATGAAAACGGGCTATTCAGTCTCTGCCAAGGGTTTTAACTTTTACAGCTTAACAACTACAACAGTTCAGTAAATCGGGGATCGTCGGCGAGGGTTTTGAGAATCTGCTTGATTTCTTGAGTCCGTTCTTTGTTGACAATGAGGGTGACGTTGCGATCGCGCACAATCACCACATCCTCTAAACCAATAGTAACAACTACATCTTCAGGATTAGAAGCATAAACAATAGCTCCGTGGGTATCCAATCCCACGTGGGTAGCAAGTTCCACATTGGGATTCTCGGCTTTTTTCAGTAAGCGTTCCAGCGCATTCCAATCTCCTAAATCATCCCACCCAAATTCTACTGGCAAGACATATGCTAAATTTGTCTTTTCCATGAGTGCATAGTCTATACTCTGTTTAGGCAATTGAGGATATATATCAGGACCTTGTTGTGCTAACGGTTCAATGATTTCTGGTGCATGGGTATATAGTTCCTTGAGAACAACTCCTGCCCGAAACACGAACATACCGCTATTCCAGCTAAAACGTCCCGTAGATAAAAAAGTTTCTGCCGTTTCACGGTTGGGCTTTTCAGTAAAGCGGTTGACGTGATAGGCTGGCAAATCATTAAAGCTACCAATCTTTTCGCCTTGTTCAATGTAGCCGTAACCAGTCGATGGGAAAGTAGGCTTGATCCCCAAAGTGACAATCGCTTCGGTGCTTGCCGCTAACTGGGTAGCAGCACTTAAAGTATTGACAAATGCTTTTTGATCAGCTATCCAATGGTCAGAGGGAAAAAAGCCAATAATAGCGTCTTCTCCGTAACGCTTTTGAATTTCCAAACTTGTCCAGGCGACGGCGGCGGCTGTGTCCCTACCCTGTGACTCAATTAATAAATTCTGAGATGGCAGTTCAGGTAGTTGTTGTCTTACACCTTCAGCTATCTGACTAGAAGTAATCACCCACAAGTTATCCCAAGAGCTGGAGATTGTTAACAGTCGATCGGCAGTTGCTTGTAATAGACTTCTAGAGCTACCATCAAGGCTTAAAAATTGTTTGGGTCTGTCTTTGCGACTCAGGGGCCAAAAACGCTCACCTTTGCCACCGGCAAGAATTACTGGGAACAATGAACTACTCATGTTGTCATACACACTTAGGTCGGAACACTATAAGTGTACAGTGAGCTTTTCCCCTGGCAAGATTTGTGGCTTCGATTAACATACCTTTCGGGAGTGGTTAAGTGGGGAGATAATTGTGATTAAACAGTTTCAATGGTCAGAAAATCAGGTCACACCGCAACAAGTACCAGAATTAGAACTGGAGGAAAGACCGCAACAAATACAATGGGCAGAAAATGAGCTAACGCTGCAACAGCCATCCCCATCAGAACTAGAGATAGTTCCTCATCAGCCAGGAAATATTTCCCGTAGTGTTGCCGAGTCTGTAAGTGCAATTCCCAATGAGCTTTACGAGAGATTAGGCTTGACTATGCCTCGGTGGCTACTGTGGACACTGACAGTAGTTGTGGGGATCGTGTTATCTGGGTTGTTGGTATCTACTTTGGCTTTGTGGACTCCTTTGTGGAGCAATCTAGATAAAACAGATGAAGAATTAGGTTTTTCTGGTAGAGATGAGCAGAAAGTCCCCTTACCTGGAGAGTTGTGGAGCAAAATCTCTCAGTATAAACTCTCTCGACCGATGAACATCTTAATTATGGGGGTTGATCCGGTCAAAGGTACTGTTGATGGCTCACCAGAAAGTTTTGCAGGTACTAGCGATACTATGTTGCTTGTCCGGCTTGACCCTAGTAATAAATCTATGCGGGTGCTTTCTATTCCCAGAGATACAATGATCGCTATCCCAGAACAGGGATTAACTAAGGTATCTGATGCCAATGCTCAAGGCGGCCCAGTCTTAGCAGCACGGGTAGTCAGCCGGACTTTAAATAATGCTCCTATACATCGTTATATCCGTATTTCTACTAGTGGATTAAGGCAGTTAGTCGATCAATTGGGTGGGGTAGATGTATTTGTACCCCAAAATATGGAATATCGAGATACTAGTAATCAGTTATCAATTAATTTGGTCAGTGGTTGGCAAACTCTCGACGGTGAACAGGCAGAGCAATTTGCCCGATTCCGCGAACCAGGACTAGGGGATCTACCTAGAGTGCAGCGACAACAAGCGTTAATTACCGCTTTGCTTCAACGCCTCAATAGTCCTACGGTCTTACCCAGACTACCGCAATTAACCCGCTTAATGCGAAAGTATTTTGATACAAATCTCAAGCTAGAAGAAATGATGGCTTTAGCTAATTATTCCGTGAACTTGGAACGGGATAATTTCCAAATGACCATTTTACCGGGTACGTTCAGCCGATTTAGCCAAGACCCTAATAGTTATTGGTTGAATCTGAATGGACAACAAAGTCTATTGAATAATTACGTTGGGGTAGATGTACCTGGTCTCAAGCCAGATTTACGCCCAGTACATAACCGCAGAATTGCTATTCAAAATGCTTCCAATCAACCCCAGCTAACAGCAAAAGTTATTAGCTATCTCAAACAGAAAGGCTTTACAAACGTTTACGCGGTGTCTGATTGGCCCGATACTCAACGTCAAACTCAAATTATTGTCCAGAAAGGTAACCGAGGCACAGGACTTGAGCTGAATGAAATCATCGGCTTGGGTCACATTGATGTATCGGCAACTGGGGATTTAGAATCTGATTTGACTATCCGTATTGGTAAAGATTGGAAATAGTAATTTGGTCATTAGTCATTAGCCCTTTTCTATCACTCTGGAGAGAGAAAAATAAATGTAGGTTCGGTAGAACGTAGTGAAACCCAACAATCCCAAGGTCTTTGGGTGTTGGGTTTCGCTGTACTTAACCCAAACTTGTATATTCAGGGAAGCGTCTTAGAACGACGGAGTTTTAAACCCATTTTTCTGATAAAAACGGGGGGACGAGTATAGCAGGTAAATTACTGATAATTTTCATCAGATATTGTGTCAAGGTAAACGCATCTACACCTAGTTCTGTGCGTTCTTGGGCTGCTAAAATCGCCGATTGGGAGTGCCACCAAGCCGCTGTGGCGACAATATCTTCTAGAGGAATTTCCTTGGTTGCTGCTTGAGCTAATAATCCTCCCATTAACCCCGCCAAGACATCACCACTACCACCACGCGCCAAAGCCGGGGTACTTTCAGGATTAATCCAAATTGTACCTTGGGAGTTGGCTATAGCTGTTCTTGCCCCTTTTAACAACACTACAGCCCCACTTTGTACTGCTGCTGCTTGTACTGCTTTGATTCTGTTTTTTTGGGGATTGGCAATATTGGGAAACAAGCGCTGAAATTCACCAGTGTGGGGCGTTATGACTGTTGGCGCTGCACGCCTTTGTAATGTGGGAATTGCGCCCATTTGTGCCAAGATATTTAATCCATCAGCATCGAGGACTAAAGAGCGATCGCTCGCAATCACCTCTTGGACAATGGGCGTAGCATCTAGAGTTAAACCAGGGCCACAGGCGATCGCACTAAAGGAACTCAAATCAGTGTTTTCTGGCAATTGCAAATGAGCGATCGCACCTGATTCTGTCTCCGGACAACCCACAATTAATGCTTCTGGTAAATGCGACACCAAAAGATGTTTTAAAGATTCTGGCACAGCAATTGAAAGCATTCCCACACCGCTGGCGCGCGCACCCAAAGCAGTTAAAATTGCCCCACCCGCATAGCGCCGGGAACCACAAATCAGTAATAAATGACCTTCTTTATATTTATGCGTGACCGATGGACGAGGTAAAGGTAAAGTAGCAAGTGCTGTTGCTGGGGTAATGCGTTTAATTTTGGGTGCATCTCCTAATACAGCTTGCACATCAGCCAAGGGAATATCAAAATCAATTAATTCAGCTTTGCCGATATATTCTAAAGCGGCATCTTCAAAGAAAGCTAACTTCCATAAACCTAAGCAAAACGTGTGAGTAGCGCGAATGGCTGTTCCCAAAACTTCACCTGTATCAGTGTGGATACCTGAAGGGATATCGATACTCACAATTGGCTGATGCCAAGTATTGAATTGATTAATTGCCGAGGCTATGGCATCAGTAATTGGTCTTTCTAAACCAAATCCGAACAACCCATCAATTAAAAAATCACAATCTGGCAATTGCGAAATTTCTTGATAATACGGGATACCTAAACACTGGGCATATTGTAAATGCTGCGAAGTTAATTCCTTAAACTGAGAAAAAGGAGAATATATCCACACCCCATACCCGCGAAAGTACAATTCACGGGCGACAACCAAAGCATCCCCCCCATTATGACCAGGGCCAACTAAAATCCCCACACGAGATCCCGCCACTTCCTGAACACGATGGGCAATTAATCCTGCCACCTTTTCCATCAAAGCTGCTACAGGCATTCCGGCGGCAAAGATACGTTCTTCAATATCCCGCATTTGCGCGGCAGTCACCACAACTTGTGAAATTTGTTCTTGCCTATCTTGCATCAGCCTTGAGTCCTACCTGTTGAGTACTGAGTTGGGAATTTTAAATGGGGAATTAACTACTCCACTCTTTACTTTTACCTCTTTACCAAAAGATAAGGTTTAAAGCCGAGTGGAATTGTGGGTGGTTTTTCTCCCCTGCCCCCTGCTCCCTGCCCTGACAGGTGTAGGTATTTTACAAACGTGCCTGAAATGGAGTTTTTAAGTTGGTTAACAACTCAAATTTTAGTTTCTGATTTCCCAACCAAGAACGAAATTTCGTTATTTGAACCACGTTTATCGCTCTGTTTGAGAGTGCCTACTCATACCCAAATAAAAAACCTACACTTGTGAGCTGCTCCCTGCCCCCTGCCCCCTGCTTTTTCACTCATTATCTGCCGTAGTAAACCCTGGAGTTACCGTAACCTAACTCTCGCAGATATTGATTCCATCTTTCTGCATCTGCCCTTGTGGGAAAAGGCCCTACAGCAACGTGTGGCCCCAGTGGTTGTTGTCTTGCCTGTACAAAGTTATACTGTCCACTTGTGCGTCTAATATTGTCTGCCATTAAAAAGACATCTCCCGTAACCACCGGAATCACGGCATAGTAAGCAGATTCTTGTCTGGGAGGGCTACTTTGGGTTGGCTGTCCAGGAGTGGCAAAACCAGTAGAGGATATTTCTCGTCCATCAGTAAAATTGACAATTCGGGCATTGTTGATACCGTATGACTGGAGTTCTCTGACTCGATTTTGAGCATTAGCTAATTGACTAAAAATTCCTGACTGAATTACAGAACCTCCTTGGTACTGACGGATATAAGCTTCTGGTTCAATCAGACGTACTCGTTGGAGTACTTGGGAATTAGTACTATCAACAACCACTAAATAGCGCTGAAAAGTCTGGCTATACTGGTTAGACTGTATCGGTTGGTAAGGCTGAAAGTTTTGCTCATACTGATAAAATTCCACTGATTGCATGGGTTCGACCTTGGGCAGTGGCGATGGACGATTTTGTGCCTGACTACTGTGGGGTATCAGCGCCAAACAACTTCCCAAGAACAACGGAATCATTGGCAAGGTGAGCAATTTACCTGGTATTTGACTGTACATAGTAGTAACGAAATTCCTAGATAATTTCTTTCAGCAATTAATAAATGCACTGTGGTCTTGACTATATATTGTTAGCTTAGAATTTAGTATGCCTAAGTGGCAATAAGCACATCAAAAAAATTTGGCTTTACTCATTAACTGGCTGAAATTAGGCTCATACAAAAACACAGAACTGAGAAACCTTCATCGCCAATGTCTTTGAACAGCAAGGCTTTACAGATATTTGTGCTACAATCGGACAGACCAAAGCTGTTGTTGTGTATATATCGGCCTCCAGTTTGAGATAGTTGGCCAAACTAAACCATAAAATAACTAATAATGTTTTCTTGATTGCATAGAATCTACAAATAAAAATTAGAGTTAAAATTTGGTCATCAGGCTGTTAAAAACAGGTTTTTATGCTTACGTATAGTAGCCAATAGTTAGCAATAAAGGATATGAAAAAAGTTGTCGTTGGTCTTTCTGGTGGTGTTGACAGTTCTACAGCCGCCGCCATCCTGAACCATCAGGGTTATGAAGTAATTGGTTTGACCCTTTGGCTGATGAAAGGCAAGGGCCAGTGTTGCTCTGAAGGCATGATCGACGCGGCAGATATCTGTGAACAATTGGGTGTTCCCCATGAAGTGGTGGATATTCGAGAAGTCTTTCAAACCCATATTGTTGATTACTTGGTAACTGGTTACAGCGCCGGGATTACACCTCTGCCTTGTTCGCAGTGCAATAAAACAGTGAAGTTTGGGCCAATGGTGCAATATGCCCGTGAACAATTAGGATGCGATCGCATTGCTACAGGTCATTATGCTCAAATTAATTATGATGACGCTACTGGACGTTACCAGTTATTAAGGGCGGTTGACCGTAACAAAGACCAATCTTACTTCTTGTATGATTTATCACAAGATTTATTGGCAGCCACAGTATTTCCTCTGGGGGAAATCCAAAAAGCCGACACTCGCCGCATCGCCGCTGAATACGGATTAAAAACTGCCGATAAGCCAGAAAGTCAAGACCTGTGCTTAGTGGAAAGCAACGGTTCCATGCGGGCATTTCTAGATAAATATGTGGCTCCCAAAGAAGGCGAGATTGTGGATACCACAGGTAAAGTTTTGGGCAAACATGATGGTGTCCATCACTACACCATTGGACAGCGTAAAGGCTTGGGAATAGCCGCAGCCGAACCGCTGTATGTTGTGGAATTAGATGCAGTAAATAATAAAGTAGTAGTAGGCGATCGCACCAAAGTAACCCAGCCAGAATGCACTGTAAATCGGGTAAATTGGGTTTCCATTGCTGAACCCGCTACTCCCATTCGAGCAAAAGTGCAAATTCGTTATCGTTCCCAACCCGAACCAGTAACGGTGATTCCTCTAGAAAACTCTTGCGTGCGTTTGGTATTTGATGAACCCCAATTCAGCATCACCCCCGGACAAGCCGCTGTATGGTACGACGGTGATAAAGTCTTGGGTGGTGGAATTATTGAACTAAATTTTTAATACAAACAGAGGTTGTTGGCTCCATAGTTTGTTAAACTCCAACTTCGAGCAGCGTCAGTAAAGAGGGGTCGCAGAGTGACTCATGATGAATATACCGGCAATATAGACAAGATTGATCAGCGGGACTTTTCATGGTCTTTCTGGTTTACCTTGCCAATCTACCCTTATGGCCAGCGGCGGACTATCCGTAAAGAGGTGGTGAAAGACACTATCTGGACGTTTGACCAGTTGCAGGGTATTTTTTATGTTGTTGTGCCAATTCGCATGACTGTAGTCAGGCTAGATGATGGTGGTTTATTGGTATATGCACCTGTAGCGCCAACTCTAGAATGTCTGAGGCTGCTAAAAGAGTTAGTTGTAGAATACGGCGATGTTAAATACATTATTTTGCCAACTGTCTCTGGATTGGAACATAAGGTTTTTGTTGGCCCCTTTGCGAGACGCTTTCCCCATGCACAGGTGTTTGTTGCACCTCATCAGTGGAGTTTTCCAGTAAATTTGCCTCTGAGTTGGCTGGGTTTACCTAGTAAACGGACTCAAGTTTTACCACAAGACAGTAGTCAAACACCATTTGCTGATGAGTTTGATTATGCGATATTGGGGCCCATTGAGTTGGGGCCTGGAAGGTTTGCGGAAGTTGCTTTTTTTCACAAGCGATCGCACACTTTATTAGTCACAGATTCAGTCATTTCTGTACCGGAAGATCCACCTGCCATCGTCCAATTAGATCCCTATCCTCTACTATTTCATGCCAAAGACAAGGCGACTGACATGATTACAGATAATCAGGCAAATCGACGTCAGGGATGGCAACGAATTGTGTTATTTGCTTTGTACTTTCGCCCCAGTGTGCTAGAGGTAGTGGGCTTAACTCAAGTACTTGGCAATGCTATTAAAACCTCCAACCGCTCAAAACAAGCTTATTTTGGGTTATTTCCCTTTAAATGGCAATCAGATTGGGAGCGTTCTTTTAAAATTCTGCAAGGAGATGGTCGTTTATTTGTCGCCCCGATTTTACAAACACTGATTCTCAACCGCGCACCCCAAGAAACCATTGATTGGGCTAATTATGTGGCGAGTTGGGATTTTCAGTGGATAATTCCTTGTCATTTTAGCGCTCCGATTAAAGCTGAACCGCATCAGTTTCGTCAAGCATTCTCTTTTTTAGAACAGTATCCCATGATAAATGCAGGTTTATTCAGTAGTGATACTTATCCTTTACCAGACGAAGATTTTAAATTGCTCAGGTCAATTGATGATAATTTAAAAAAGTTTGGTATCGTACCACCGCCAAAGGAAAAAGTTTAGTTAAATAATCTTTGCCAAGTTAATTTTTGACTATCTTCATCCCAATGCCAGCGTAATAAATTGGCCGATGGACTAGAAATAATCCCTGGTAAATTAATCGCTTGTCTGGGTGCATTAGTAGCTAAATTTATGGCAGTTTCTACCTCACAAATCCCCCACTTCACCAAATTTTGTACTCCCACCAATAAGGATAAAGTTGTCCCGGATAAAGTACCATCGGCTAATCGTGCAGTGCCGTTGATAACTTCAATTTCTCGACTATCCCAAGGATATACCCCATCGGGTAACCCCAGAGGTGCAAGGGCATCACTGACAAGGAACAGCCCTTGAGCTTGATTGCTGGCGCGCAGTAGAATTTGCAGCATGGTGGGTGTAACGTGTTCACCATCGGCAATAAAACCACACATGACATGAGGATAGGTAATGGCTGCACCCAATAGTCCTGGTTCGCGGTGATGTAATGGTGGCATGGCGTTGAAAGCGTGAGTTACCATTGTTGCACCCAGTTCAAAAGCACGTTGAGCTTGGGCTGCTGTTGCCTGAGAATGCCCTAAACTCACGGTGATGCCCAAGGAACGCAAATATGGAATGACTGTGCCAGTGGGATCTAACTCTGGTGCTAAGGTGATAACTTTGACAATGTGGGCATAATCACCCAAAACTCTTTTTACTTCGCCAATTGTCAGGGGTAGCAAATACTCTGCTGGGTGGGCGCCGCGCTTGCCATAATTCAAAAACGGCCCTTCTAAATGTACCCCGAGAATCTTGGCACCTACTTTTTGAGTGGGGAGAATATCAGCAATTACAGCAAGCGATCGCTGTATATTTTCTACTGAGGTGGTAACTATGGTGGGGAGAAATCCATCTACACCGACATCCCATAAAAATTGCGATATTTTTGCAAGTAGATACGCGTTATCGTCTCGCAAATCGGGAAACGCTAATCCTAAGGCGCCGTTAATCTGCAAATCGACACCACCCAAAGAAATCCAGTCACCAGCAACATCTAGTAAAGAGTCACAGCCTGGGGATAACTGACTCATAGGCAAAATTTGCTCAATTATTCCCTCATGGTTGACTGAGAGTTGCTGCAAATCTTGATAACCAGGTACTCGCGCATTGATAATATCTACGGGGTTTTGTGTTGCTTTGGTCATACATTAGTTAGAGAATTAGAAATCTGACGGCTATTCACCTCAAATTTAAAATTAATATGGCTCCTCTTATCGGTATTATCATGGGCAGCGATTCCGATTTGCCCACAATGAAAGATGCGATCGCAGTTTGTAAAGAATTTAGTATAGAACATGAAGTGGCGATCGTTTCCGCCCATCGCACGCCAGAACGCATGGTGGAATATGCCCAACAAGCCCACCAACGCGGTATAAAGGTAATTATTGCCGGGGCCGGTGGTGCAGCCCATCTCCCAGGAATGGTAGCATCTTTAACTCCACTGCCTGTGATTGGCGTTCCCATAGCTACCCGAAATTTACAAGGTGTTGATTCTTTATATTCCATTGTCCAAATGCCTGGGGGTATTCCAGTCGCTACAGTGGCCATAGGTAACGCCAAGAATGCTGGACTGTTAGCAGTGCAAATTATCGCTACTCAGCAACCAGAATTACTGGCAAGGGTACAACAATATCGCCAAATTTTATGCGACTCGGTAACAGCAAAGCAAGCCAAACTAGAACAGTTGGGCTATGAGAAATATTTACAACAAGAACTATAAAAATTTTTCTTCCCCACTCCCTACTTCCCATTCATCTAGCAGCAAATGAAATGAAAAATGACTGGGTAGTAACAATTTATTTATCTTTTTTATAAAAATTTAATAATCTTCTTGACTTTGATATTCTTAAGTCAGAAAATACTGACACTGTAAAGGATACAGTTTCTTGCTCTAAATACATTAATGTCAATAGAATCGTCAAAATAAATAAAAAGTATCTAATGATACAGAATTTTTGGTTGAGTAATATAGAAAATCATTCAAATTTGTTTGCAACTTTACCCATGTGAGTAAAGGGAAGCACCGTAGTTACGCTCAATTTTTATAAAGTTTAGAGCAGTAAACTTGCGGTAGTATTTGCCACTGCTTAATGCGATTTTTACGTAAAAATTGACTATTTTGGGCATTCTTCTCCCCAACACATCATTATTTCTACATTAAAGATTAAGTGAAGGAGGCTTGACTGTTTAAGAAAATGATAATAATTTCTTAAGAATATCATCAAAAAATGTTTACAAATGTACCAATAGTTGCCTAAACTCCTACTTGGGTTATGTGAATGTTTGCTTTGCAAACCAGTAGTCTCAACGAGCAATATCGACAACCACTGTGTTTAACTTCGGGCGTTAGTTTTTTCGGCTGAACTTGTTTCTTCTATTCAAGGCTGGAGGATGATTTTTCAAACTTATGTACAAACAGAAATCGAAAATTAAAAGTAGGCGTCTGTCTGCCAGAAACTACGCTAGAAGTATACAATCCAACTCAAAATTTCCGGGATTTAATCTAGCAGTAATTAAAGGGCTTTCACCCAGTTGGCAAGCTTGTTTACCCTTAGCTTGTTTAATTGTTTTGGGTTGGGGTTATGTAGCAGTTGCCCAAACGCCAGATGCAGGGCCAACAACAGCCGAACTCCAAGTTGCACTGGATACTCTGTGGGTAGCGATCGCCGCCTTTTTAGTATTCTTTATGAATGCTGGTTTTGGTATGTTAGAAACCGGCTTCTGTCGCCAAAAAAATGCCGTCAATGTACTATCAAAAAACTTGATTGTATTTGCGCTGGCAAGTATTGCCTTTTGGGCAATTGGCTTTGGCATCATGTTTGGTGATGGCAATGACTTCTTGGGAACATCGGGGTTTTTCTTGGGAGGAGCAGATAACAGCCCGGTCACAGGCGATGCTTATCAAGGTGTATTCAGTTCTCTGAATTGGGCTGGTGTACCTTTAGCTGCTAAGTTTTTATTTCAATTAGCTTTTGCGGGAACTGCGGCCACAATTGTTTCTGGTGCGGTTGCTGAAAGAATCAAATTTGTTGACTTTTTAATCTTTAGTCTCCTACTGGTAGGTATTGCCTATCCCATCACCGGACATTGGATTTGGGGTGGTGGTTGGTTAAGTGAATATGGATTCTGGGATTTTGCCGGTTCCACAGTCGTTCACTCGGTTGGTGGTTGGGCTGCATTAATGGGGGCAGCATTTTTAGGGCCACGCATTGGTAAATACCAAGACCGACAAGTTGTGGCTTTACCTGGTCACAACATGAGTATTGCCACCTTGGGCTGTTTGATTTTGTGGTTGGGTTGGTTTGGTTTTAACCCCGGTTCCACAATGGCTGCTGATGCCAATGCGATCGCTCACATAGCTGTGACAACTAACATGGCTGCGGCTGCGGGTGCCATTGGCGCTACAGGTACAGCTTGGATTTACTTAGGTAAGCCAGACTTGTCAATGATTATCAACGGCGTATTGGCTGGCTTGGTGGCAATTACAGCCCCCTGTGCCTTCGTCAGTATTCCTAGTTCTTTACTCATTGGCTTTATTGGTGGAGTCATAGTAGTGTTCTCCGTGACACTGTTTGACAAAATCCGCATTGATGACCCAGTAGGTGCTACCTCAGTTCACCTTGTTTGTGGTATTTGGGGAACTCTAGCGGTTGGTCTTTGGTCTGTTGGACCTGGCGTTTATACTTGGTATGGTGAAGGTGCTGGCCCAACTGCGGGTTTATTTGCCGGCGGCGGCTTGGGACAGTTATTCATTCAACTAGTCGGTGTTCTCGCTGTAGGTGGGATGACAGTTCTTCTCAGCAGCATCTTCTGGCTGATACTCAAAGCTACTTTAGGTATCCGCGTAACTCGTGAAGAAGAGTTAGAAGGCTTAGATATTGGCGAACACGGTATGGAAGCCTACAATGGATTCCTCAAAGAAACTAGCCCAGGAGGATTCCCTGAAGGACACGGTTCAGCTGGAATATCACCGGATAAATATTAATTTCTGTTTGATTTAATTGGTGAATAAATATCCGCCACTTTCATGAAAGTAGCGGTTTTTTTATGCAAATTTTTTTGTATTCCCTATCTCCCCCATCCCCCCATTCTCGTTAATTTCCACAGATAGTGTGACGTATTGCCTCTGAGGATTTAAAATCTGAGTCAAATCATTGGTATATTTTGCTATTCGTGTCCACTTCTGTAAAAACCTTTCCCATCTGGGGATTATTCCTGCTAGTAACCAACTGCATCCTCATGTTGGCGGTTATTCTGCTGGTTTGGCAACACCAAAAATTACCTGCGCCGGAACCAATCTTACAACCCGAAGCTGTCACACCAGAGTTAGGCCCCCGTCATCAACTCACCTATCAACAGTGGGTAGATATTCTCCAGCAAGAAGCCAAAGTTGCTACTGAACAACGTCCTCAGCGTTTAAGTATTTTAGTAGGAGATTCCTTGACTTTATGGTTTCCCGTTGAGTTATTACCGGAAGACAGAAATTGGCTCAATCAAGCAATTTCCGGCGAAACCAGCGAAGGCTTATTCAAAAGATTAAATTTATTTGACAGTACTCAGCCAGAAGTGATTTTTGTGATGATTGGCATTAATGATTTGCTCAGAGGAATCAGTGATCAAGTCATTTTAGATAATCAGCGACGTATTATGACTTACCTCCGGAAGACGCACCCCAAGGCGCAAATCGTGGTTCAGTCAATTTTGCCTCATGGGGCGGAGTCAGCAACTTGGGAGGGAAGAGAGAAACTGCTGACTATTCCTAATAGTCGTATTCGTCAGTTAAATCAACAACTGCAAAGCACCGCTACTAAAGTTGGGGTCAAATATTTAGATTTGTATCCTTTGTTTACCAATCCACAAGGAAATCTCCGGAGCGAATTTACTACAGATGGTTTACACCTAAGTCCTACAGGTTATCTGGTTTGGCGGACTGCGTTACAAATGTATAGCAATATGGAAGTGGGGAGATAAGGAAGATAATTAATTTTTGGTGGGGATTTTTATCTTGCCCATAAAATCGCGTCTGAGCGCGAGAAAATAAGAAATAGTGATTTAAGTTGCAAAACCAATGGATACAAAAGCTTTTAAACGATCGCTCCAACATTCAGAAAATTACAATCGTAAGGGATTTGGTCACCAAGCTGAAGTCACTACCCAGTTGCAATCTGAATATCAAAGTAGTTTGATTCAAGAAATCCGCGATCGCAACTACATTTTGCAGCGAGGTGATGTTACTATCCGGTTAGCTCAAGCCTTTGGTTTTTGCTGGGGTGTGGAACGTGCTGTAGCAATGGCTTACGAAACCCGTCAACATTTCCCCACAGAACGCATCTGGATTACTAACGAAATTATTCACAATCCCTCTGTGAATCAGCGAATGCAGGAAATGAACATCGGCTTTATTCCTCTGGAAGCAGGGAAAAAAGATTTTGCAGTAGTCTCTTCTGGGGATGTAGTGATATTACCGGCTTTTGGTGCCAGCGTTCAAGAAATGCAAATCCTCCATGAGCAAGGTTGCAAAATTGTCGATACCACTTGTCCTTGGGTGTCTAAAGTTTGGAATACGGTGGAAAAGCACAAAAAAGTTGCTTACACCTCCATTATTCACGGTAAATACAAGCACGAAGAAACTGTTGCTACCAGTTCTTTTGCTGGCAAGTATCTGATTGTATTGAATTTACAAGAAGCTCAGTATGTCGCCGACTATATTCTCAATGGTGGTAACCGAGAGGAATTTCTGCAAAAATTTGCGAAAGCTTGTTCAGCCGGATTTGATCCTGATCAAGACTTAGAAAGAGTGGGGATTGCTAACCAAACCACAATGCTCAAAGGCGAAACTGAGAAAATTGGTAAGCTGTTTGAGCGCACTATGATGCAGAAGTATGGCACAACTGACTTAAATCAGCATTTCCAAAGTTTTAATACCATCTGTGACGCTACCCAAGAACGGCAAGATGCCATGTTGGAGTTAGTGCAACAGAATTTAGACTTCATGCTAGTGATTGGTGGATTTAATTCATCGAATACGGCTCAATTGCAACAAATCGCGGCTGAAAGAGGAATTCCTTCTTATCACATTGATTGTGTAGAACGCATTCAATCAGCAACTGCTATTGAACACCGACAATTAAATGGAGAGTTAGCGATCGCCCAAAACTGGTTACCCGATGGCAAAATTGTTGTAGGAGTAACTTCCGGTGCTTCTACACCAGATAAGGTAGTCGAAGATGTGATGGAAAAGATTTTTGCATTAAAGACAATGGTGGTAGGACTTAAATAAAGTCACCGAAGCACCGACACACTCTGGTGGTGATTCCAGTAAAAACCCCTGGTTTAACGAATAAATCAGGGGTAATTCATTTGCAATTAACTGCTGAAGATGAAGTTACCTTGGTTAAATCACCAGAAAACACCGTGGTGTACTTAAAGGGTGATGAACCAGCACAATTCATAATGTTTTTATCAGGACGACGGGGTGACCACCACGCATTGCCTTTTACAGTCAAATTGCTGCCATTCCACGATAAGTTTTTCACTTCTAAAGAGTTAGTTTTCCCATTACTAGGCCTTTTAGCTGATAAAAATGTGGCCTGGTAAACATTGCCATTGGCAGGATTAATACGGGCGATAACTGCTATTTTGGCACCGCCACCATTGCCATAACCCGATAGCCAACTATTTTTAGCAAAGCGTCGAAAATCATTACCACTCTGGGTACCAGTGGTTGAAAAAACCCCATACAAAGCATTTCCCCCATTCCATAGCAAACCGTAACCTCTGCTATCGTCATTCGTGGTTTCGTAATCACTACGACACCATGTCTTGAAACCATTATCGAAACGGATGATGCGGGGGTCTTGGTTTTTAGATGATATTTGCTGATATCCAATGTAGATAGTTGTGGGGCCAAAAGTCACCTTAGGCCCATTTTTAGCTTTGATTTTAGCCTCACTATCATTGCAAGTGAAGGTGACACTTTTCCCAATAGACGACTGTACACTGCTTTGGGCCAAAACTTGAGAGATTACTAGATCAGATCCTGAGACTACGGTTAAGAGTAAGAACGCCAGGTACTTCGGCAAGTTTTGGGTTTTAATCATTAGCTCCGGAGTGTTAAAAATGTGTAAAACGACACCTTAACACAATTTTTACATTGGGCCAATTTTTGGTCTAAGTTCTTAGGTGCTTTTCCTATTAAACATTTTAATAAATCGGTTCTTCGTCAAGCAGTTACGCCTTCTATGTATTTATACTATACCTACTAGTACTAGTTAATGAACAAATTACTTAAATGATTAACTTAATAGAAAAATACGCTTTGGTAGTTCCAGAACTACAATTAACCCTGATTGACTGCATATATAAAGAACAGATGAACAAAATATGAAGTGTGAGTATTTTTACCAAAAGATAAGGTTTAAAGCCGAGTGGAATTGTAGGCGATAGCCCCCCTGCTCCCTTGTCCCCTTGTCCCCCTGTCC